>JBFKVO010000201.1:0-3473 GCA_041639095.1 Candidatus Limnocylindrales bacterium
AGCCGAACGGGAACAGGTATTCGATGTCGACGGCCTTCTTCGCGTAGTGCGCGAGCTCGTCCGGACGGTGCTCGCGCACCCGGAGCCGCCCGGACGTCACCCCGTACGCCTCGTACCACGCCCGGCGGCGCGGGAGCCAGTCCTCGAACGCCGCCGCCGCCGGCTCGCCCGGCCGGACGAAGTACTGCATCTCCATCTGCTCGAACTCGCGCATCCGGAACACGAAGTTGCCGGGGCTGATCTCGTTCCGGAAGCTCTTCCCGATCTGGGCGATCCCGAACGGGATCTTCTTGCGGCTCGACTGCTGGACGTTCTTGAAGTTGACGTAGCTGCCCTGGGCGGTCTCCGGCCGGAAGTAGACGATCGACGCGTCGTCCTGGACCGGGCCCATATGGGTCTGGAACATGAGATTGAAGCGGCGAGGCGCCGACAGCGCGCCGCCGTCGTTGGGGCAGGACAGGCCGAACCGCTCGACGACGGTCGGGTCGAGGAGGTCGGCGGCCGTGAGCGCCTCCGCGCCCGGCAGCTCGTCGAGGCGGTAGCGGCGGTGACACGTGCCGCACTCCACGAGCGGATCGGAGAACGAGCCGACGTGCCCCGACGTCACCCAGACCTGGGGGTGCATGAGGATGCCGGCATCGACACCGACGATGTCGGTCCGCTCCTGGACCATCGCGCGCCACCAGGCGCGCTTCACGTTGTTCTTCAGCTCGACCCCGAGCGGACCGTAGTCCCAGACCGCGTTGATCCCGCCGTAGATCTCCGAGGAGGGGTAGATGAAGCCGCGCCGTTTCGAGAGCGACACGATCGTGTCGAGGTTCGCGACGGCGGGCGCGACGTCACCCGCGTCGAGGGTCGTGGGGTCGGACACGCAGGGCTCCTGTGGGGCGGCCGGCCGTGGCAGGGACGGTCGCGGGGCTGGCGCTGGTCGCCGAATGCTACCAGCAGCCGACCCCGCGCCGGCGCGGGGCCCGGGCAGAGGCGCCGCGGGCTACTGCCGGCGGGCCCAGGCCCGGGCCGCCGCGAAGGCGACGACGTTCAGCACGGTGAGGCCGGCGATCATCAGGAGGAGACCATCGATCACCATGGCGCTCGTGCGTCCGCCGAGGAGATCGGTCGGCGGCGGCGTCGGCGTCGGACCGGCCGACGGCGGGGGCTCGGACGGGCCCTCCGACGGCGGTGCGGACGGACTCCCGGTGGGCGGCTCGCTCGGCGGGACCGATGGGCTCTCGGTGGGCGGCACGCTCGGCGACCCCGTCTCCTGCCCGACGCTTCCCGTCGGGGTCTCGCTCGGCGACGGGCTGTCGGATGGGCACTCGAGGGTCAACGGCCCCGTCCGGGGATGCGAGTCGATCGTGAGATACCCGTCCGAGCTGTCGTCGAACATGAGGATGTGGACGCGGATCGTGTGCTCTCCGGGCGCGACGACGGCCGAGGCCTCGAAGCCGCGCGCCGCGTCGCCATCGCGGCCGACCCACGCGAAGTCGGGCGGCGTCCCGTCGTTCCCGGACTCCCCGCTGACGATCTTGCCGGTCCCGTCGATCCGGACGTAGGCGTTGTCGGGGAAATCGGCGCGGAAGATCGCGCCGTCCGCCGAGAGGACGAGCACGCTCAGGACCTCGCTCTCGCAGTCGTAGCGAGCGCTCAGCGTGCCGACGACCACCTCGGATCCGTGATGCTGCATCGTCGTGAACAGGTCGTCGGCCGTCCACTCGCCCGGGTCGCCATCGACGACCGCGCTGCCGGGCGTCGGGAACGGCGCGAGGGCGACGACCGGGATCGCGGCGGCGAGCGCGACCGCGACACCCGCGGCGATCGCCCACCAGCCGCCGAGCGCACGAAGACGCGGCGGCGTCGAGCTGTGGGTGACTGACCCCATCGGATCCTCCCGGGCAAGGACATGGAGATCGGTGCGCGGTCGCCGGCCCGCATCCCGGTTTGGTTCGACGACTCGTGCCTAGAATCGCGGCTCGCGGCGGTGTTGTCCAGTGGGGTCCGGTGGGGTCCGGTGCGGTCGCGCACCGCTCCGGTGCGCCGGCGCACCGGAGTTCGCGGGCCGGGACGTTCCCCTCGACTGGGCCACGGCGCGGTGGGTCAACGAGGCGGCGTCGCGGACGGCGTCCTCGCGGCGACGCTCGCCGCAGTGTCCTCGGAGCGGATCTCGTCGAGGAATGCGAGCGAGCGCGGATCCCGTTCCAGCACCACCCGCAGGAACTCGCGCAGGACCGCTTCCGTTTCGCGCTCGGTCGCGGGGGCGAGCCGCAGCGCGGCCAGCGCCTCGATGTCGAGGCGCTGGTACGCCTTGAGCAGCTTGAGCGCCTCGAGCGACAGCTCGGCCCGCTCATAGGGCGGCCCGGGGCACCGCTGGCACACGACCCCTCCGGCCGGCGGCACCCAGCGATAGCGCTCGGCTGGCTCGAGGAGGCGGTCGCACTCGACGCAGCGGTCGACCTCGGGCCGGACGCCGAACTCGTCGGCGATCCGCATCTCGTACCAGCGCGCGACCCTCCCTGGCGCCATGCCGGCGTCGAGGAGCTCGTACGCGCGGCGCAGGAGCCGGTAGG
This sequence comes from Candidatus Limnocylindrales bacterium, assembly GCA_041639095.1. Taxonomy (GTDB): domain Bacteria; phylum Chloroflexota; class Limnocylindria; order Limnocylindrales; family CSP1-4; genus CAKKPP01. Next base: position 2,565 of record JBFKVO010000201.1, read on the forward strand.
TCGGCTCGGCCGGGTGATGCTCCTCGAGCGAGCGGTCGGCGAGCTCGGCGAGGTACCAGGCGGTGGCGGTCGCCTCGAGGTCGTCGCGCAGGCGCAGCCAGGCATGGCCGACGGTGACCTGGGTGACGATCTCGAACGTGCGGCCGCGCGCGAGCGCCACGGTCAGCTCCGCGAACGGCTCCAGGCTGCCACCGATCCGCGACGTCGGGCGGCGGATCCCCTTCGCCACCGCCCGGATCTAGCCGAGACCCGGCGTGATGAGCGTGAGCACGCGGTCGGCCTCGCCCAGGTCGAACCGGGTGAGGACGATCGCCTCGGTCGTGTAGCGGCGCGGCGCCGGCATGATCGGCGACGGTACCACGCGCGACCGGCGCTGCCCTGTGCCGGCTCCGCCACCGGGCGCCGCCCGCGACCGGGGCGCGACCCGCGACCGGTCGCGCCCGGCCGTTGCCTCCACAACCGGCTACCTGCACCGCGCAAGTTCCGCGGAAAGCCGCTACACTGGCCGCACGATGGCCCAGACGACGCGCCCGGTCCCCGACCTCGATCTTGCGACACTCGTGCGCGACACGGAAGCCGAGATCCGCCGCGTCATCGGCGAGCGCGACCCGTCGGTGAACGGCGTCTACGACATGGTCCGCTACCACCTCGGCCTCGACGGCCCGGACGCCCCGAGCGGCAAGCGCATGCGGCCGCTCCTGGGCCTCCTCGCCTACGCGTCGATCGCGGGCGACCACGAGGCCGCCCTCCCGGGAGCCGCGGCGGTGGAGCTCGGCCACAACTTCAGCCTCGTCCACGACGACATCGAGGACGGCGACCGCGAACGGCGCCATCGGCCGACCCTGTGGTCGATCCACGGTGTCCCGCAGGCGATCAACGCCGGCGACATGCTGTTCAGCCTCAGCCGGA
>JBFKVO010000202.1:0-3450 GCA_041639095.1 Candidatus Limnocylindrales bacterium
CGCCGGCACCATCGACGACGTCCGGGAGAACGCGGCGAAGCTGGGAGGCTGACCGATGCCGCTCCTTCTCGAGATCGTCACGCCCGAGCGCCTCGCCTTCTCCGGCGAGGTCGATTCGGTCGTGCTGCCGGGGATCGACGGCGAGCTCGGCGTCCTCCCGCATCACGCACCGCTCGTCTCGACGCTCGGTGTCGGCGAGCTCCGCTACCGGACCGGCGGGCGCGAGGAGTCGTTCGCGATCGCCGGCGGCTTCCTCCAGGTCCGCCCCGACAAGGTCGTCGTGATGGCCGAGACGGCCGACCTCGCCGCCGAGATCGACGTCGAGAAGGCGCAGGAGGCGCGTCGCGAGGCGGAGAAGGCGCTCGAGACCGGCTACCACGAGGGCGCCGACCTGTCGGCTGCGCGGGCTGCACTCCAGCAAGCGCTCCTCCGCATCCGCGTCGCGGAGCGCCGCCACCGGGAGGGTCCGCGGCACCGCGGATAGGCCTGTGGCCGATGCCCGCCCGTTCCAGTGGGAGTACCGCCCGGAGCCGGTGACCCGGGAAGTCGTCCGGGTCGAGGGCGGCCGGCCCCTGCACGGCACCGTCCCGATCGGCGGCGCGAAGAACGCCGCGCTCAAGCTCCTCGCCGCGGCCGTCCTCACCGGCGAGCGCTGCCGGTTCGAGAACGTGCCCGAGATCGAGGACGTCCGCGCGATGGCCGAGACGCTCATCGACCTCGGGGTCGTCGTCGAGCACCCGGCGCCGAACGTCTACGAGGTCGCCTCGGGCGACGTCGACTGGCTGTTCGTGCCCCTCGAGGCGGCCGCGCGGATGCGCGCGAGCTTCATCCTCCTCGGCCCGCTCCTGACTCGCTTCGGGCGAGTGATCATCAGCAACCCGGGCGGCGACCGGATCGGCCGGCGACCGGTGGACCTCCACGTCGAGGCGATGCGCGCGCTCGGCGCCGAGATCGCGTACCGCAACGGCTACTACTTCGCGACCGCCCCGGGCCGCCTGCGTGGTGGCGAGGTGCGCTTCCCGCTCGTGTCGGTCATGGGCACGGAGAACGCGATGCTCGCAGCGACGCTCGCGTCGGGGAAGACCGTGATCCGGCCGGCCGCCCAGGAGCCGGAGGTGGACGATCTCATCGCGTTCCTCCAGGAGATGGGGGCGGCCGTCGTCCGGACCGCGCCCGACACGATCGAGGTCGAGGGCCGGCGGCGTCTGCGCGGGGCGCGCCATCGCGTCGTGCCGGACCGGATCGAGGCGGGCACGTTCGCGGTGGCGGCGGCGGTCACCGGCGGCCGCGTGACCCTCGACGGGGCACGGGCCGGGCATCTCGGGGCCTTCCTCGACGTGCTCGAGCGGGTCGGCGTCGGCTTCTCGACCGGCGACGATGCGATCACGATCGACGCGACGGCCGCCGGACCCGGCGCGTTCCGCGCGTGCGCGATCGAGACGGCGCCGTACCCGGGACTCGCCACCGACCTCCAGCCGCCGCTGTGCGTGCTGCTGACCCAGGCCGAGGGCCGCTCGACGGTCGCCGAGACGGTGTTCGAGGACCGCCTCGAATGGCTGACCGGGCTGCGCGCCATGGGCGCCCGGGTCACGATCCACGACCGCCAACACGCGACGATCGCCGGGCCGTCGCCGCTCCATGCCGCGGAGACCGACATCGGCGACCTGCGTGCCGGCGCGTCGCTCATCCTCGCCGCCCTCGCCGCCGAGGGCACGAGCACGATCCACGGCGCACACCACGTGCGGCGCGGGTATGAGAACATCGAGCAGAAGTTCCTGGACCTCGGCGCCAGGATCGAGCGCCTCGAAGAAGGGACTGTCCCCGTTCGGTCATGAAGATCGGCATCGACCTCGGCACGGCCAACGTGCTCGTCTACGTCAAGGGCAAGGGCATCGTCATCCAGGAGCCCTCGGTCGTCGCCGTGAGCGACGACAATCGGATCGTGGCCGTCGGGCAGGAGGCCCGCGAGATGATCGGCCGCACGCCCGGCAACATCACCGCGATCCGCCCGATGAAGGACGGCGTCATCGCCGACTACGTCATCACCGAGGCGATGCTCCGCTACTTCATCGGCAAGGCGACGAAGGGCACGATGATGTTCAGCCGGCCCGAGGTGATGATCAGCGTCCCGGCGGGCGTGACCTCCGTCGAGAAGCGCGCCGTGCGCGACGCCGCGCTCAAGGGCGGTGCCCGCTCGGCCTACCTCATCGAGGAGCCGCTCGCGGCCGCGATCGGCGCGAACGTGCCGATCTCCGGGCCGTCGGGGAACCTCGTCATCGACATCGGCGGCGGAACGAGCGAGATCGCGGTCATCGCCCTCGGCGGGATCGTCGTGTCGACGTCGCTGCGCGTCGGCGGCAACAAGTTCGACGACGCGATCGCGACGTACATCCGCAAGAAGTACAACCTGCTCGTCGGCGACCGCACGGCCGAGGAGGTGAAGATCGCGATCGGGACCGCCCTTCCGCTCGAGCGCGAGCTGTCGATGGAGGTCCGCGGCCGCGACCTCATCGCCGGCCTGCCGCGCACGATCCCGATCACGAGCTCGGAGGTCATGGAGGCCATCGAGGCCCCGCTCCAGCAGCTCGTCGGCGCCGTCCGCCAGGTCCTCGAGCAGACCCCACCCGAGCTCTCGAGCGACATCATCGACAAGGGGATGGTGATGTCCGGCGGGGGCGCGCTCCTGCGCAACATCGACAAGCTGCTCACCCAGGTGACCGGCGTTCCCTGCCACGTCGCGGAGAACGCGCTCAACTGCGTCGCCCTCGGGACGGGCCTCGCCCTGGAGCACTTCGACTTCTTCAAGAAGTCGCTCGTCCAGGCGGTGTGACGGGGGCGATGGACGCGGCCGGCCCGGGGGCGACCCGGCGAGCGTTCATCGACCTCCACTGCCACACGAACGCGTCGTTCGACTCGCTGGCCGACCCAGCGGCCGTCGCCCGCGTCGCCGCCTCGCGCGGCCTGACCCATCTCGTCGTCACCGACCACGACCGGATCGACGGCGCCTTGCGCGCACGCGACGCCGCGCCGCCGGGGCTGACGGTGATCGTCGGCGAGGAGATCCGCACCCGCGAGGGCGACCTCGTCGCCGCGTTCATCGAGGAGCCGGTCGCGCCACATCTCCCGGCCGCGGACACGATCGCCGCGATCCGCGCCCAGGGCGGGCTCGTCGGGATCCCGCATCCGTATGACCGCTTCCGCGGCTCGCTCCTGCGCGACGAGGCGCTCGCCGGCCTCGCCGCCGAGGCGGACTGGATCGAGGTCCACAACGCGCGGCTCGTCGGCCGTGCCGGGAACGAGCGCGCGGCCGAGCTCGCGGCGGCCTACGGGCGTGCCGGCGTCGCGGTCTCCGACGCGCACACCCTCATCGAGATCGGCGTCGCGTCGACCGCCCTCGACGGCGATCCCTCCACCCCGGATGGCCTGCGCGCCGCGCTTGCCGGGCGGATC
>JBFKVO010000203.1:0-3447 GCA_041639095.1 Candidatus Limnocylindrales bacterium
AGGTCATCGTCTGGACGAACCGCGACGGCGCGCCGCACACCGTGACGCTCGAGGACGGCTCGTGCAAGACGGGCAACGTGAGCGCGGGCGGCGGCACGGGCGGACTCGTCTTCGCCGAAGCCGGTGAGTACCCGTTCTTCTGCTCGATCCATCCGTCGATGAAGGGCACGATCGTCATCTCGAACTAGCCCCGACCGGGCCGGGCGGGCGCGACATCGCGGACCCGACCACGACCGTCAGGCCGCGGCGGAACCACCCGCCGGGACGTCGGTCACGAACAGCGTCGCGCCGGACGGGAGATCGACGACGGTCGGCTGCCTGAGGCCCGCGCCCTCGAACCAGCCGACGAACGCCTCGCGCGGAGCGAGCCGGCGGCCTTCGAGCATCGCGTCGAGCTGGACGCCCGCGATGAGCTCGCCGTGGCGGCTTCGGAACTCGTCGGGCGTCGAGGGCAGCGGCCAGTCGAGGACGACGACATGTCCACCCGGCCGAACGAGCGCGGCCGCCTCGCGAAGCGACGCGGCCGGGTCGGCGAACGTGTGGAGCGCGTACTGGTAATACGCAAGGTCGAACGGGCCGGCATCGGCGGCGGCCGCGATCCCCCCGGCCCTGACCGCGACACGGTCGGCGACGCCTGCCGAGGCGATGTTCCGGGCGGCCCGGGCGAGCGAGTCCTCCTCCGCCTCGACCCCGACGCCCCGGATCCCGGGGAACCGCTTCGCGACCGCGACGAGCCACAGGGCGCCGCCGCAATGGACGTCGAGGACGCGGCCGGCCGCCTCGAGCTCGACGACGAGCTGCGGGACGGCGGCGAGCGCCTCCTGGAAGAAGACGGCGATGTCCTGGCGCGTCAGCCGCTCGATCGACGCCCGATACCGTTCCGGCCGCGTGGTGAGCGGCCGGCCGGTCCGCAGGAACTCGGGCATCGCCGCCCAGTCGAGCGACGCGACGGCAGCATGCGCGACCTGGCCGCCGAGGTACTCGAGACGGTCGGCGTCGAGGAGGACCGCCGTCATCGCGTCGACCTCGACCAGACGGCCATCGTCCGTGAGGTCGGCCAGCCCGTGGGCATCGGCCGCCCATGCCCAGGTCTCGGCCGCCTCGGCGGTCGTGCCGGTCGCCGCGGCCAGGCTCGCGGGCGTGAGGCCGTCCGCGCCCGCGGTGCGCAGTGCCTCGAACATCCCCAGCTCGAGCCCGAGGTAGGCGAGCCACGTCCGATGGAAGCCGCCCAGGCTCTCGATGAGGTCGTCGAACGCGTCGTCCACGTGCATGGCCAGGAACCTCGGGTTTGGGTGCGTCCGCCCGGAAGTCTAGTGGACGCTCCCCTGCGCGGGCCGCTCGCGCGCGTGCAACCATTCGGCCCGGAGGCGTGTTCCCGAAGGTGATGGACGACCCGGCACTCACCGAGGCCCTGGCGCGCGACGTCGATGGCGCCTTCGAGGACCTCGTGCTCGCCCACCAGGACCGGCTGTACACGATCGCGCTCCGCGTCCTCGGGGACCCCGGTGACGCCGAGGAGGCCGCCCAGGACGCGTTCGTCCGTGCGTATCGGGCGCTCGGCGGCTATCCACCGGAGCGGATCCGCACGCTCGCCCTCCGGTCGTGGCTGGCGGCGATCGTCGTCAACGCCTGCCGGAACCGGCGCCGGCGGATCGCGGACCGCCACCCGCCGCGGAGCCTCACGCCGCTGCTCGCCGGCGGCTTCGATCCCGACGATCCCGCGCCGTCGCCGGAGACGATCAGCGCCCGCCGGGGCGCGGCGGCGCAGTGGGCGAACCGGCTGGCGGCGCTGCCGCGGGCGCAACGGACGGCCGTCGTCCTCCGCCACGTCGACGGACTCGCCTATCACGAGGTCGCTGCGGCGCTCGGCGTCCCCGACGGCACGGCGAAGTCGCACGTCCATCGCGGCCTCGCGCGCCTCCGGCGCATCGTCGAGGCCGAGCAGTCGCAGGCCCGGAAGGAGCTGAGCGCATGAACCCGCGAACGACGATCGACCACCCTGACGGCGACCTCGACGCGATCCTCGCGGGGCTCGCGGACCTCGGTGTCACCGCGCCGCGGAAGCTGGCGCCGGCCGTCCTCGTCGCGACCGGAGCCGCCGACGCGTACGCGGCCGTCGCCTCGCCCCTCGGCGAGCTGTTCGTCGCCTGGAACCCGCGTGGCGTCTCCGCCGTGACGCTCGCGACCGACCCGGGCGCGTTCGAGGCCCGCCATCGCGCCGAGACGGGTCGTCGGGCCCACCGCGCGGCGGCCCTGCCGGACCGGCTCGCGAGGTCCATCGCGCGCCGGATCGCCGGCGACCGGCGGACCCGGATCCCGCTCGACCTGCGCGGTCGCGGCGCGTTCGAGCGAGCGGTCTGGACGAAGGCGCTCGAGATCCCGCCCGGCGAGGTCCGGCCATACGCGTGGATCGCCACCGAGATCGGACGTCCGCGCGCGGTCCGGGCGGTGGGAACGGCACTCGGCCACAACCCGGTGCCGCTCATCGTCCCGTGCCACCGCGTCGTCCGCAGCGACGGCTCGATCGGCCAGTATTCGCTGGGCGGCCCGGCGAACAAGCGCGCGCTCCTCGCGTCCGAGGGCATCGATCCCGACGCGCTCGAGGCGCTCGGTCGCGCCGGCACGCGCTACGTGGGCTCGGACACGACCCGCATCGTCTGCCACCCGACGTGCCGCAACGCGCGCCGGATCCGGGCGGGGCACCGCGTCCCGTTCCGGAGCCTGCGCGACGCGGCGGCCGCCGGCTACCGGGCCTGTCGCGTCTGCCGCCCGGCGGAGGCCGCGGCATGACCCCGTGGGGCGGCACGATTCGCAACCGAATCACATCCTTGGACTAGTGGACTAGGCCATTCGCACCCGCTACACTCGCAGCTTGGACCACTCATCTATGCCAACACTGACGTCCCGCCTCTCCCGCCACGCGCTCGCGATCGGCGCGGCGATGCTCGTCCTCTACGTCGTGTGGGGATCGACGTACCTCGGGATCGCCGTCGCGATCGAGACGATCCCGCCGTTCCTCATGGCCGGGCTGCGGTTCCTCATCGCCGGTCTCGTGCTGCTCGCCTGGTCCGCCCTCCGCGAGGGCCGCGCGTTCAGGCTCCCGAGCCGTCGGGAGCTGCGCGACACCGCGATCGTCGGCGCCCTCCTCCTCGGCGGGGGCATGGGCCTCGTCGCCTGGGGCGAGCAGACGGTCGCGTCGGGGATCGCCGCCCTCATGATCGCGATGATGCCGCTCTGGGTCGCGGTCTTCGGCCGGACCTTCCTCGGGGAGCGGCTCCCGATGATCGCGGCCGCCGGTGTCGTCGTCGGTCTCGTCGGCGTCGGCGTACTCGTATGGCCGTTCGGTGCACTCGAGGACCGGCTCGAACCGGCCGGCGTCGTGGCACTCCTCCTGTCGCCGATCCTGTGGGCGAGCGGCTCGCTCTTCGCCCAGCACCGCGCCCGCCA
>JBFKVO010000204.1:0-3445 GCA_041639095.1 Candidatus Limnocylindrales bacterium
AACGTCTCCGGCCGTTCGTCGTAGCGGGCGTCGACGGCGCCGCCCGGCTGGTGGATGGCGTCGTAGCCGCCCCACAGGATCCGGTCGTCCGCCGTCAGGCGGAAGTAGTGGAACTGGTTGTTCGAATCGGCCAGACCCTGGCGGCCCTCCCAGCCGATCGCGGCGCGCTGCGCCGGCGTGAGCGGGTCGGACACGAGCGCGTAGTCGTAGACGGGCACGAACAGGCGGCCCAGGCGGGGGAGCCAACCCGAGTAGGCCGAGGTCGCCACGACGACGTGTTCGGCGACGACCCGCGCGCCGCCGGCCGTCCGCAGGACGACGGAGCCCGCTCGTCGGTCGAGTCCCGTGACACGCGTCCGCTCATGGACGGCGATCCCGCGCGCCCCCGCCACGCGCGCGAGGCCGCGCGCGAGCTTTGCCGGGTCGACCAGGATGTCGCGACCGGGCCGACGATGGAGGCCGGCGAGGAAGACCGGCGAATGGACCTCGGCCTGGACCCGCTCGCGGTCCAGGAACTCGAGCTCCTCGCCCCATGCCGCCGCCTCGTCGACCCACGCCCGGAACTCGTCCACCTGGTGTGGCTGGTCGGCCACGTCGATGAGCCCGTTCTCCTCGAGGTCGCAGTCGATCGCGTGCTCGCGCGTGAACGCGACGAGGGCCGCGAGGTTGGCGAGCCCCTCGCGCTCCAGGATCGCGAGCTCGTCGGGGAAGTGGCGGATCCCGTTCGCGAGGCCGTGCGTCAGGCTCGCCGAGCAGAAGCCGCCGTTGCGCCCGCTCGCGCCGGACCCCACCGACGCCATCTCGAGGACCGCCACCCGCAGGTCGGGCTGCGTGTCGGTCAGGGCGAGGGCCGTCCAGAGTCCGGTGAAGCCGCCCCCCACGATCGCGACGTCGACGGTCGCATCGGCGGCGAGGGCCGCGTACCGGGTCCTGGGTGGGGTCCGGAGCCAGTAACCGGGCCCGTCGAGATCGTCGGTCATCGCGCGATCGTCGCACACCGGGGCGTCGCCGGCGCCTCGGAGCCTCGTATCCGGTCCGCCATGGCGCTGATGTCGTGGTGATTCGAACGACATGGGACCCAATTCTGCGAATATCGTGTTGACCGGGGCGACGGCCGTGTGGCACGATGGCCGCACAGCGTTGCGCATCCCGCAACACCCGTCCCGCTGCACGCACCGGACCCGCCTGCGGCGGCGCGCACCGATGGAGGCATGATGACCACCGAACCGGCCCAGCGAACCGCGCCGACCCTGAAGCGCGACGTGCAGGCCGCGACGTACCGTCGCGCGCTCAAGAGCATGCCCGGCGGGACGGACTCGAATTTCCGCGCCTGGGGCGAGAGCACAATCTACGTCGACCGCGGCAAGGGCGGCACCGTCTGGGACTTCGACGGCAACGAGTACATCGATCTGCGGCTCGGCTACGGCCCCGTGATCCTGGGCCACAACGACGAGCGGGTCGACGACTACGTGAACGAGCGGATGCGGCTGGGCGTCAGCTTCTCGCTGACGAGCGAGGACGAGATCCGGACGATCGAGCTCATCAAGGAGCTCACCGGCTGGGTCGAGCAGGGCCGGATGACCGTGTCCGGCACCGAGGCGACGATGCATGCGATGCGCGTGGCCCGGGCCTACACCGGCCGCACGAAGATCGTGAAGTTCGAGGGCCAGTACCACGGCGTCCACGACTATGCCCTCATCTCCGTCACGCCCGACCGGATGGACGAGCTCGGCGACGCGGAGAACCCCGTCGGCCTCGCGTGGGGCCGCGGGATCCCCGAGGCCGTCGGCAAGACGATCATCCCGGCGCGCTACAACGCGCTCGACGTCCTGCGCCGGATCTTCGAACGCGACGGCGAGGACATCGCCGGCGTCATCATCGAGCCGGTCCTCGGCAACGCCCAGGGGATCCTCCCGCAGCCGGGCATGCACGAGGCGATCCGGGCCCTCACGAAGGAGTTCGGGGCGCTGCTCATCTTCGACGAGGTGAAGACCGGCTTCCGCTTCGCGCGCGGCGGCGCCGCCGAGTACTTCGGCGTGACGCCCGACCTCGCGACGTTCGCGAAGGCGATGGGCAACGGGTACCCGGCCGCGGCGTTCTGCGGCACGGCCGAGATCATGAGCGTCCTGCCCGACAAGATGAGCCACGGCGGCACCTACGCGGGCAACCGGGTCGCGGCCGCGGCCGCCGTGAAGACCCTCACGATCATCAAGGAGACCGACGCGCTGGCCCGGATCCACGAGACCGGCCGCCGGATCCAGGCCGGGCTCGCCGACATCCTCGACGGGAAGGGCCTCCCGTACGTCTTCACGGGCCATCCGTCGATGTTCGGGATCATGTTCACGGACACGGTCCCGACCGAGTATCGCGATTGGGCGAATTCCGACCACGAGCTGTACGACGAGATCGCGATCGCGATGCACGCCCGCGGCGCGATGCCCGAACCCGACTCCCGCGAGCCGTGGTTCCTGTGCGAGGCGCACGCCGAGGGCGACTACGTCGACCGGATCGTGCGGATCTTCGGCGAGGCGCTCGACGCCACCCTCGACGCGAGGGCGCGCGCCGGCTCCGCCGGCTAACGGGGGACGGGAGGGTGGCCGCGATGGCCCTCGACGGCAATGCCGTCCGCTCGGTCGACCGAGCGGCATCGCTTCTCCTTGCCCTCGGCGAGTGCCAGGGCGAGGCGGGTGTGACGGAGCTCGCCCGCCGACTCGGGCTCCACAAGTCCACGGCCTCGCGCCTGCTCGCCACGCTCCAGCGCCGCGGGCTCGTCGAGCAGGACGACGAGACCGGCAAGTACCGGCTCGGCCTCGTCGTCATCCGCCTCGCCGAGCGCGCCGAGCGGACGCTCGACCTGCGCTCGATCGCGATGCCCGAGCTCGAGCGGCTCGCGCGCCTGACGCACGAGACGACCGGCCTCGGCGTCCTCGACGGCGACCAGCTGCTCACCGTCGCCCAGGCCGACGGCCCGAACCTCATCGCGGTCGGCGACTGGACCGGCCGCACGACGCCGCTCCACTGCGTGGCCTCGGGCAAGGTCCTCCTGGCCGCGATGGCGGAGCGGGACGTCGTGAGGATCGCGCGACCGGGCCTGCCGGCTGCCACGGAGCGCACGATCACGCGCCCCTCCTCCGAAAGCGCCTCGACCTCGCTGACCGGCTTCTCGGCGAGCGGCAGGTGGCGGAACCGGATCGCGACCAGCATCGCCAAGCCGGGGAGGTAGACGAACAGGTCCCACGGCCATCCCTGGAGCGTGACGACCTCCTCGTACTGCAAGACGACCAAGCCGTCGCGCACCGCGTACAGCAACATCGCCCCCGCGAGCAGACCGTAGAGGCGCGACCATCTCCCCTGGGAGGTCAATGTCGCGTGAATCAGGCGGGCGAGTAGCAGCAGATCGAGGGTCAGCCGCACGAGCAGCAGCGGCGTGAAGCCCCGGTCGCGC
>JBFKVO010000205.1:0-3431 GCA_041639095.1 Candidatus Limnocylindrales bacterium
CGCGAAGTTCCGGGCTGCCCGGCGGATCTGGTGGAAGCTCATGGCCGAGCGCTACCGGGCCGAGAACGAGCGCTCGATGTGGATGCGCTTCCACACCCAGACGGCGGGCGTGTCGCTGACGCCCCAGCAGCCGCTCAACAACCTGACGCGCGTCGCTGTCCAGGCGCTCGCCGCCGTGCTCGGCGGGACGCAGTCGCTCCACACCGACGCCTACGACGAGGCCCTTGCCGTCCCCACGGCCGCGGCGGCGCTCCTCGCCCTGCGCCAGCAACAGGTGATCGCCGAGGAGACGGGTGTCGCGGCGACGATCGACCCGCTCGGCGGGTCGTGGTTCGTGGAGGCGCTCACGAACGAGACGGAGCGCCAGGTCTGGCGCTACCTCGACGAGATCGACCGCCGGGGCGGGATGGTGGCGGCGGTGGGCGAGGGCTACCCGCAGCGCGAGATCGCCGACGCCGCATACCGGTTCCAGCGCGAGTTCGACGCCGGCGAGCGGCGCATCGTCGGCGTCAACGCGTACGTCGATGCGTCCGAGGAGACGACCATCCCCGTGCTCGACGTCCCCGCGGGGTCCCTCGAGCGCCACCTCGCGCGGCTCGAGCGCGTCCGGCGCGAGCGCGACGGCGAGACGGTCGCGGCCGCGCTCGCCGGCCTGCGCGAGGCCGCCCGTGCGCCGGAGGGATCGGACACGAACCTCATGCCGCACTTCATCCGCTGCGCCGAGGCGTACGCGACGCTCGGCGAGCAGTGCGCGGTGCTCCGCGAGGTGTTCGGCGAGTACCGCGAGCCGGCCGCGGTGTGAGCGACTCGCCGCGGATCGCGGGCTGGGCCGAGGACGCCGACCTGCTCGCCGAGTTCCTCGCCGAGCCGAACCTCGCCCGCGTCGCCACGGTCGATGGGGCCGGCGACCCGCACGTCGTCCCGGCCTGGTTCTGGTGGGACGGGCGGAGCTTCTGGATCGGCGCGCAGGCCGCCGACACGAAGGTCGCGAACGTGCGCCGCACCGGACGCGCCGCGATCGAGATCGACTCGGACATCCGGCGCAAGCGCGGGATCCTCGCCCGGGGCGTGGCGCTCGTCGTCGGCGGCGCCGAGGGGCGCGAGCTGTACCGGCGGATCTCGGTCGAGCAGGTGCGGCGCTATCAGCCCGACCGGCCCGCGACCGAGACCGCGGAACGCATGGCCGAGAAGGGCGAGCCGGCCGTCATCGAGATCGCGCCGGAGACGATCATCTCGTGGGGCCGCTGAGGAGCGGCGTCGTCGTCGCCGAGGGAGGACATCGATGTACCTGAACGCGCTCGAATTCCTCGACGAGGAGCGGGAGGCATGGCGGCCGTACGAGGCGCTCCTCGAGCTGTCCGACGAGGACCTGGCCCGACCGGTCGAGGGCGCGCGGGGCTGGAGCGCTCGCGACCTCCTCGGGCACATGCTCGCCTGGCAGTCGCACGCGCTCGACGTCGCGCGCGAGCTGGCGGTCGGCGAGACGAGCCGGTCCCGCGACGCGATGGCGAAGGACTGGGACGCTCGCGCCGACGCCGTCAACGACGACCTGCTCGCCCAGTGGGGCGCCCTCGATCTCGCCGAGCTGCGCCGGCGCGCCTCGAGCGTCCCCGGGGAACTGCGCGGGACCCTCACCGTCGTCCCCGAGAGCCGCTTCATCAAGGACGCCGACCGGGAGACGTTCTTCGTCGAGGAGACGATCGAGCACTACGAGGAGCACCTGCCCGACCTGCGCGCGATCCTCGACGCGGCACGCTGAGCGGGGAGGGGAGCGGAGATGGGCGACCTGCGCCCTGTCATGGACGCCGCCGCGGACCGGCTCGGCTGTGTCGCGGACGAGGACGGCGGCGCGACGTGGTCGCGCGAGGGGCGGCTCTTCGCGGCGCTGTCGGCGGACGGGTCGACGGCCGAGTTCCGGCTCGACGGGCCGATCGCGGCGGCCGCCCGGCGGACGCCGGACACGAGCGAATCGGGGCGGGGTCGCGAGTGGGTCGCGTTCGCGCCGCCGACGCTCGAGCGGACGGAGTTCGACCGGATCGTCGCCTGGTTCGAGGCCGCCTGGCGGCGCGCGGGCTGACCGGGCTCGCGACTCGGCGCTCAGCCACGGCGTCGCCAGCCGGAACACATCCGGACACGAGGAACGGCCCCGGTGGTCCGAGGCCGTTCGACGGGGAGTGGGCGCCGAGGAGGAGCCGGCGTCCCTCAGGTGGTGCGCGGTCCGTGTCCGGTCGGCCGGTCCGCGGGTGAACGTCAGGCGTCCGACTTCGCCTTGGCGAACTCGGCGAGGCCGAACTGGGCCTCGAGCTGCTCCATGGGGCGGAACCCGACTACGCCCTGCGGCTGGGCGCCTGGCTTGAAGAAGGCGATCGTCGGGATCGACATGATCCGGAACGCCTGCGAGATCCGCGGGTTCGCATCCACGTCGACCTTGACGACGTCGACGGAGCCCTCGTACTTCGCCGCGATCTTCTCCATCTCGGGCGCGACCATCTTGCAGGGGCCGCACCAGGCCGCCCAGAAGTCGACGACGACCGGCTTGTCGTTGTTGATGACGAGCTGCTCGAAGTCGGCGTCGGTGGCGTGCTTGATGCCCATGAGTGGTGTCCTTTCCCCCGCGAGGGCGGGGCTGCCGCCCTAGCGGGCGATCGTCTGGATGAGTCGGTAGGCCTCGAGGACCCGGGAGTCCGTGAGGCGGTAATAGATGGTGTTGCCGTCACGTCGTGACGTGACAAGACCTGCGCTGCGCAGCACCGCGAGGTGCTGGCTCATGTTCGGGACCTGGCAGCCCACCCGGCTCGACAGCTCGCTCACCGAGAGCTCGCCGACGGCCAGGGACTCGAGGACGCACAGCCGCTTGGGATCGGCGAGTGCCCGTCCGATCGTCGCCGCCCGGCGACGATCGGTGTCCGCGGAGGCCACAGGTTCGATCATGACGGCCGAAGTGTCTCACTAGTTGCGCAAACACGCAAGTAATGCGGGTCACACCGCGGCGCGTCGCGAGGGCGAGTCGGGTGGACCCGCGGTCAGGCGAAGAACGGCGGCCCCAGGATCACGTAGCGGTCGAACGCGCCGACCGGGCGGTCGGCGAGGAAGAGCATGTGGAACGGGTCGAGGCGGAAGCCGCGGCCGAGGAGGTGGGCGACGGCGACCGCGTTCGGCAGCGGGACGTCGAACGCGACCTCTGGGTGGCCGGCCTCGAACGCGGCGCGCTCGGCGTCGGCGAGGAGGACCGCGATGTCCCGCGAGTCCTCGACCGCGAACGGCCCGCCCCAGCCGACCCCGATCGGGTGGTAGCCGTAACCGACGGTCCGGCCGTCGCGTCGGTACGCGAACCCGGGGCGCTGCGACGCGAACCACCGATGGTCGATGTCGCGGCGGTAGTCGAGGATCGGGAGGTCGATGCGCGCCAGCTCGTCGAGCGTGGCGTCATC
>JBFKVO010000206.1:0-3426 GCA_041639095.1 Candidatus Limnocylindrales bacterium
CCCCGCCTTCCGCAAGACGATCGACGCCGGCTACGCGCTGCCCGAACCGGGCATCGTGCTGGGCTCGGCGATGCTCGACGGCGAGCTCCACAACGACACGAGGATCCAGATCCCGCCATCGATGCTCAACCGGCACGGCCTCGTGGCCGGCGCCACCGGGACCGGAAAGACGAAGACGCTCCAGCTGCTGGCGGAGCAGATGTCGAGCGCCGGCATCCCGGTGTTCGTCGCCGACATCAAGGGCGACGTCACCGGCATGGGCGCGCCGGGCGACGCGACGAACCGGCGGATCATCGACCGCTGCACGTCGATGGAGTGGGAGTACGTCCCGACCGCCTACCCGACCGAGTTCCTGTCGCTGTCGGGCAAGCTCGGCGCGCAGGTCCGTGCGACCGTCAGCTCGTTCGGGCCGCTCCTCCTGGGCAAGGTCCTCGACCTCAACGAGACGCAGGTCTCGATCCTCGCGCTCGTCTTCAAGTACTGCGACGACAACGACCTGCCGCTGCTCGATCTCGACGATCTCGCCACGACCCTGAAGTTCCTGTCGTCCGACGAGGGCAAGCCGATCCTCAAGGAGTACGGCGGGATGTCGGCGGCGTCGGTCGGCGTTCTGCTCCGCTCGATCATCGTGCTCGAGCAGGAGGGGGCGGACGTCTTCTTCGGCGAGCCCGAGTTCGACGTGATGGACCTCATCCGGACGACGCCCGACGGCAAGGGGGTCGTGTCGCTCCTCGAGCTGTCGGACGTCATGGACAAACCGCGCCTGTTCTCGACGTTCATGCTCTGGATGCTCGCCCAGCTGTACGAGACCCTGCCCGAGGCGGGCGACCTGCCGAAGCCCAAGCTGTGCTTCTTCTTCGACGAGGCGCACCTGCTGTTCGACGACGCGTCGGACGCGCTCATGGACCAGATCGAGCGGACGGCGCGGCTCATCCGCTCGAAGGGGGTCGGCGTCTTCTTCGTCACCCAGACACCGAGCGACGTGCCCGCGTCGGTCCTGTCCCAGCTCGGGAACCGCATCCAGCATGCGCTCCGGGCATTCACGCCCCAGGACGCCGACGCGCTGCGCAAGACGGCGCGGACGTTCCCGTCCACGGAGTTCTTCGACGTCGAGAAGACGATCACGTCCCTCGGGATCGGCGAGGCGCTCGTCACCGTCCTCTCGCCGAAGGGCGTGCCGACGCCGCTCGCGGCGACGCGGCTCGTCCCCCCGACCTCGCTCATGGCGCCGCTCGACGAGGTGCTCTTCCACGGGCGCATCGCCACGAGCGACCTGACGGCGCGGTACGGCGAGCCGATCGATCGCGAGAGCGCGCACGAGATGATCTCGGCGCGCCTGGCTGCCGCCCGGGAGGCCGCCGCCGCGGCGAGCGAGGAAGAGATCGCCGCGCGTGGCTCCGCCGCCGGCCCTGCCGCGCCCGTGCTCACGCCCGCCCAGCAGAAGCGCGAGATCGCACGCCAGGCGCGCGAACTGGAGGCTGCCCGGCGGCGCGCCGAGCGGGAGCGCAAGGCGGAGGCGAAGCGGAAGCGCGAGGACGAGCGGGCCCGGCGGCGGACGCTCGACAACGTGGTCCGCACCGGCGGCCGGATCGTCACCTCGCGGGTGGGCCAGGACCTCGTTCGCGGCATCTTCGGGACGCTGTTCGGGGGCGGCAAGTCGAAGTAGCCGGGGTGCGCTCGAACGCGGCCGGGAACGGCGCCACGCGCCTGGTCCGACGGGCGGCCGCGAAGCTCACTCGATGACGAGGTTCTCGGGCAGCGGCTCCTTCGGGGCCGGATAGCGGGGCCGGAGGTCGTCGATCGTGTCGCCGAGGATGTCCGCGACGGCGAGGTTCCGGAACCACTTCCGGTCGGCCGGGATGACGTACCACGGCGCCCATGGGGTCGAGGTCTTCGAGAGCACGGCCTCGAACGCGTCGACGTAGTCGTCCCAGCGGGCGCGTTCCTCGAGGTCGCCCATGGAGAACTTCCAGTGCTTGCGCGGATCGTCGTAGCGAGCCTGGAAGCGCTCGCGCTGCTCCTCCTTCGAGATCCACAGGAAGAACTTGACGATCGTGGTGCCGGCCGCGGCGAGCGTCCGCTCGAAGTCGTTGATCTGGTCGTAGCGCTTCGACCAGACCTTCTTCGGGACGAGATCGTGGACCCGCACGACGAGGACGTCCTCGTAGTGCGAGCGGTTGAAGATCCCGATCTCGCCCTTCGCCGGCGTCCGCCGGTGCACCCGCCAGAGGTAGTCGTGGGCGAGCTCGATCGGGGTCGGCACCTTGAACGACGTCACGGGGCAGCCCTGGGGGTTGAACGCGCCCATGACGTGGCGGATCGTGCCGTCCTTGCCGGCGGCGTCGATCCCCTGGAGGACGACGAGCACGGCGTGCTTCGCCTCGGCCCACAGCCGGTCCTGGAGGTCGGACAGGCGATCGAGCCCCTCCGCGAGCTCGCGCTCGGCCGCGTCGCGCTCGTGGCCGTGCGTGTCGGACGGGTCGATGCGGGCGAGCCGGACGCGGGTGTCGGGCGGGACGAGCAGCGTCTCGCGGAGCGAGCGGCGGCGGGCCATCGGGACCTCCGTCGTGGGCAGCGCGGCGGGTGCCGTGTACGATGCCACCGTAGCGTACCGACCCATCAGCGGGGGCGCCGACGAGCGTGCAGCGAGCCCCGCGACCCGACCCGCGCCGCTCGAGACGGAGACTCCCCGATGACCACGATGACCGGGACCAAGCCTCATCCGATCTTCCTCGCCGGCCGCTGGGTCGAGTCGCCGGACACGCTCGTCGTGGCGAATCCTGCCGACCCCGCGACCCCGGCCGGGGCGACGTACAACGCGACCGAGGCGCAGTACGAGGAGGCGGTCGAGGCGGCCGTCGCCGCGTTCGAGACGATGCGCACCCTGCCCGCCTACGAGCGCGGCCGGATCCTGCGCGAGATCAGCGCCGGGATCAAGGCCCGCCGCGAGGAGCTCGGCCGGCTCATCGCGCTCGAGGCCGGCAAGCCGATCCGCGACGCGCTCGTCGAGGTCGACCGCGCCGTGATCACGTTCCGCCTCGGGGCGGAGGAGGCGGAGCGGATGACCGGCGAGGTGATCCCGCTCGATCTCATGGCCAGCAGCAAGGGCCGGGTCGGGATCACGCGGCGCTTCCCGATCGGTCCGGTCGCCGCGATCAGCCCGTTCAACTTCCCGCTGAACCTCGCCGCGCACAAGCTGTCGCCCGCGATCGCGGCAGGCTGCTCGATCGTCCTCAAGCCCCCGTCGAAGGACCCGCTCACGATGCTCACGGTGGCCGAGATCGTCGAGGAGGCCGGCGTGCCGGCCGGCGCGGTCAGCATCCTGCCGATGACGCGCGAGCTCGGCGACCGGATGGTGGCCGACCCGCGCTTCAAGCTGCTCACCTTCACCGGCAGCCCGGCGGTCGGCTGGCGGATGAAGGAGCG
>JBFKVO010000207.1:0-3425 GCA_041639095.1 Candidatus Limnocylindrales bacterium
GCATCGCCCGCGACGGACTGCCCGTCCCGTCGGTGGGCGTCGGCATCGTGATCGCGATCGTCGCCGTCGTCATCGTCTCGCGCGTGCCGGGCCTCGACGGCGGCCGGTCCGGCTTCGAGTTCGGGGTCATCGCCGGGCTCGGGTTCGCGGCGTTCAACATCCTCGTCGGGTTCCTGCCCGGCGACGCGGTCTTCGCCCCGCTCGTCGTGCTCAAGCTGGCAGCCGGCGTCCTCATCGTCGGCGTCGTGGCCGTGGCGCGCCAGCGCGTGACGTTCTCGCGGGCGGCGATGCCCTTCGCGCTCGGGGCGGCCGTCCTCGACCTGTTCGGCAACGCGTTCTACGTGCTCGCCACGCAATCGGGCCGGCTCGACGTCGCGGTCACCCTGTCCTCGCTCTACCCGGTCACGACCGTCATCCTTGCCGTGATCGTCCTCCGCGAGCGGGTGACGGGCCGCCACGCGATCGGGATCGCGGCGACGGCCTTCGCGATCGCGCTGATCGCCGCCGGCTCGGCCGCCTAGCGCGGGACGGCCGCTCGTTCGACCTCGACGGCATCGAGCTCCTCGGCGGAGCGGATGCGATAGACCGCGTCGAACCCCTCCGCGTGGAGCCGGGCGTCGTCGCCGGATCGGGCGAGCGCCGCGAGCTGGCGGTCCACGACGTCCGCCGGCACGACGCGCTCGGTCCGCGCGGCGTTGCGCGCATGGATCGTGTCCCGCTCGATGTCGAAGACGATCGCGATGGTCGGCATCGGGTCGTTCGCAAGCCGGACGAGGAGCGCTCGGCGCGCGTGCGGCTGGACGTTCGTCGCGTCGACGACCGTGAGCCGGCGGCGGCCGAGCCGACCGGCGAGCTCCTCGTGGAGGCGCCCGAACGCCGCGCGCGACACGCGCTGGTCCGCTTCCGAGCGCCCGATCTCGCCGCGGATGCGATCCGAGGAGAGGACGTCGGGTGGAGCGAACCAGCGACGGGCGAACGTCGTCTTGCCGGCCCCCGCCGGGCCGATGAGCACGACGAGCGCCGGATCGGGGATCCGGATCCGGGCGGTCATCGGGGGGCGACCGGCGGGCAGGGCAGGTCCGTCGGCGGCAGGCGGCTCAGGAGACGCCGTCGGCGTCGCGCGGGATCTCGAGCGGTACGACCGCCGGGATCGGCGCCGTCAGCATGCCCCCGTCGGGCTCGACGGCCGCGAGGCGCGCCTCGATCGCGAGCGCCTCGGCCATCCCCTTCAGGCGCCAGTACGAGTGGTGGAACTCGCGCTCGATCGCGTTCCCGGTCAGCAGGCCGAGGAAGCCACCGAGGATGGCGCCGGGGAGCTGGTAGTCGATCGTGACGGTGAGGTCGGTGCCGTCGGGGACCGCGGCAAGGGTCGTGACGGTGCGCGCCCAGCCGCCGTCCGACGTCGCGACCGCTTCGAGCCGGTGAGGGCGGTCCGCGGCCGCCACGGCCCAGGCGACGCGGAGCTCGCGCCCGTGGATCCTGACGAGCCACGTCGCCCGCGAATCGCCGGTGCCCGGCGTACCCGCGATGTCGGTCGATGCGACGACCAGCTCCTGCCAGTCGGCCGCCCGCTCCGGATCGGCCAGGAGATCGAAGACGATCTCCGGTTCGGCCGCGACACGGAGCGTCAAGGTGAGGTGGCTCACGTGGTCCCCGAGCGTGGGCGCCGCGAGCGGCGTCCCGTGTACCCCACCCGGAATCTACCGCGTCGCCGCCCGATTCGCACCCCACGCGGACTGCGCGCCGAACCAGGAGGCGGTTCCGTCGCCCGCGCGCGGCCCGCGACGCTCGGCCCGGCGTCTCACGTCGGGAGGTCGCGTTCCTCCGGGCCCGTGTAGATCGCCTCCGGCCGGATGAGCCGGTTGTCGGCCGCCTGCTCGATCGCATGTGCCGTCCAGCCCGCATGGCGAGCGAGCGCGAACGTCGCCGGGAAGAGATCGGGACTGAGGCCGACGCCCTGGAGGACCGATGCCGCGTAGAACTCGACGTTCGTGAACAGGGGACGGTCGGGGTGGCGCTCCGCGAGGACCCGCAGCGCGACGTCCTCGACGGCGATCGCGAGTTCGAGCCAGTCGGGCTTGTGCTCCATCGCCTCGGCGACCGTCCGCAGCGCTGCGGCGCGCGGATCGTAGGCGCGGTAGACGCGGTGCCCGAAGCCCATCAGTCGCTCGCCGCGGTCGAGCGCGTCGCGGATCCATGCCTCGGCGTGCTCCACGTCACCGACCTCGTGGATCTGCTCGACGACCTCGGACGGGGCGCCGCCGTGCAGCGGCCCCTTCATCGCGCCGATCGCGCCGGCGACCGCCGACGCGAGGTCGGATCGCGTCGACGTGATGACGCGCGCGGCGAACGTCGAGGCGTTCAGGCCGTGCTCGGCCCCCACGATGAAATACGCCTCCAGCGCGCGGATCGTGCCCGCGTCGGCGCGTTCGCCGTTGAGCTGGTAGAGGAACCCGGGCACGAGGTCGAGCGACGGGTCGGGATCGACCGGGTCGAGGCCCTGGCGGATCCGCGCGAAGGCGGCGAGCGCCGATGGCGAGAACGCCGTCAGCGCGCGGGCCTGCTCGGCGGTCGGCGGCCAGGCCAACTCCTGCGTGGCCCCCCAGGCGGACACCGCGGTGCGCAGCGCATCCATCGGCTTCGCGCTCGACGGGAGGCTCCGCAGCATCGTCATGACGGCCGCGGGGGCCGGTGCGGTGGGCAGGTGGTGGCCCGGATCCCACTCGCCGGTCCACAGCAGGTTCGCGACCGCGGGGTACGTGCCGCGCTCGACGAGATCGCCGATCCGGTACCCGCGGTAGAGCAGGCGACCGGCGTCGCCGTCGACCTTCCCGAGGGCAGTCTCCGCGGCCGGGACGCCCTCGAGGCCGGGCGAATAGGCCGGGGGCGCGGCCGCAGTTCGGGTCATCGCCCTGCCATGGTATCCCGGACGCGGGCCGCGCGTGCATGCCCGGGAAGCCGCGCCTCAGGATCGGCCGGGCCCGCTCACCGTTCCGATCACGAGCCGCACGATCACCGCGCCGACGAAGGCGATGACGACCGCCCCGAGGAAGCCGCTCGGGTCGCCGACGCGCAACTCGCGCGCGAGGAAGCCGCCGAGGATCCCGCCGAGGATCCCGACGAGCAGGTTCGGGAGACAGCCGCGGGCGGACCTGCCGGGGACGACGAGTCCCGACAGGATGCCCGCGAGCAGGCCGACGACGAGCCAGCCGATGACGTCGAGTTCCATGCTCCCGAGTCTAGCCGAGGAGGAAGTCGGTGACCGCGGCGACGAACGCGTCCGGGTGGGTGTGGTGCGCGGCGTGGCGGGCGCCGGGGATCCGGACGACGCGCCCGTCGGGGAGCCGCCGGTCGAGCGCTTCTGTCGCGCGACGGAACACGTCGCGACTGTCGCCGCCGAGGACCTGGAGGACCGGCACGGCGAC
>JBFKVO010000208.1:0-3420 GCA_041639095.1 Candidatus Limnocylindrales bacterium
CGCCTCGTCGTCCTTCTCGAGCTCCACGAGCCTGATCGCGCTCTTGCCGGCCGCGGCGCACCCGTCGCTCAGCCCGGCGCCCGCGTATTCGCCGATTCCTTCGATCAGCTCGCTCTGGATCGTGCCCCGCTGCGTGGCGACGCGGGCGCCACACAGGTCCAGCTCGTTCCGGAGGCCGTGAGGGTTCCCTGCGCCGACGACGAAGGTCTGGCCCGCCTTGAAGTACGGGATCATGTCGACCTGTGCCTCGCGGTCGGCCGTGATGCTCTGGGCCGAGATCACGATGTCGCACTTGCCGCCGATCGCGGCGTCGATGATCGTGTCGAAGAGCGAGTTCACGATCGTCGCCTCGAGGCCGAGGCGGCGGCCGATCTCCTGGCCGATCTCGATGTCGGAGCCGACGGGGTTGCCGCGCTCGTCGAAGAACTCCTGGGGCGGGTACGGCAGGTCGGAGCAGATCAGCAGGCGTCCGTCGAACAGGAGCTCCTCGACGGGGGCGACCGCGACGACCGCCGGAGCCGCTGCCGTGCTCGACGGCGTCGCCTCCGGCGGCGGCGCGGATCCGTCTCCCGGGCCCGGCGGGGGCGACCCCGCCGTGCAGGCCATGGCTACCAGGGCGATGACCGCCCCGAACATCCCGACGCTAATGGGACGATGCGTGCGCGTGGACATCCGTCTCTCCCGACCCCCGAAGTCCCCGCGCTAGGAGGCCACGCGCACCCGTCAGCCCCATACCACCCTGCGGTACCACTTCGGACCGCCGATGGTCGAGGGGGTCATGGGCCGAATGACGTAGCCCGCCCGACCCCCGAGTCCGTCCACCCAGGGGCGCCCGCCGCTGTTCTGCGGCAGGCGGTGCGGCCTGCCGACAGGCACGGACATCGGCCACAATGGGAGCCTTCGAACGGATGCCTCAGCAGGAGGACCGGATGCGCACCCTCATCACCAACGGGACCGTCGTCACCGCCGATGGCTCGTATGCCGCCGATGTCCTCGTCGACGGCGAGACGATCGCCCAGATCGGTGCCTCGCTCGCCGATGCCGGCGTCACCGCCGACGAGACGATCGACGCATCGGGCCGCTACCTGATCCCCGGCGGCATCGACGTGCACACCCACATGGAGCTGCCGTTCGGCGGCACGTTCGCGAAGGACACGTTCGAGACCGGGACCCGTGCGGCCGCGTTCGGCGGCACGACCTCGATCGTCGATTTCGCCGTCCAGTCGCGGGGGAAGTCGCTGCGCGAAGGCCTCGACGCCTGGCATGCGAAGGCCGAGGGCAACGCGGTCGCCGACTACGGCTTCCACATGATCATGAGCGACGTCAACGACGACACACTCGCCGAGATGGACGGGCTCGTCGCCGAGGGCGTCCCCGACTTCAAGCTGTTCACCGCCTACCCGGGCGTCTTCTTCAGCGACGACGGGGCGATCTTCCGGGCGATGCAGCGGACGGCGAAGAACGGCGGCCTGATCATGATGCACGCCGAGAACGGGCTCGCGATCGACGTCATCGCGGCCGACACGTTCAGCGCGGGCACGACCGACCCGATCGGCCACGGCCTCGCGCGCTACTCCGTCCTCGAGGGCGAGGCGACGCACCGCGTGATCCGCCTCGCGCAGGCGGCGGGCGTGCCGGTCTACATCGTCCACCTGTCCGCGCGTGAGGCGCTCAACGCCGTGCGCCAGGCCCGCGACGAGGGCCTGCCCGCGTTCGCCGAGACCTGCCCGCAGTACCTGTTCCTGTCGCTCGACGACCTCGGCAACGGCTTCGAGGGCGCGAAGTACGTCTGCTCGCCGCCGCTCCGCCCGGCCGACCACCAGGAGGAGCTCTGGCGCGGCCTCGTCAAGGACGACCTCCAGATCGTCTCGACCGACCACTGCCCGTTCGACTTCGAGGGGCAGAAGGAGCTCGGCCGCGGCGACTTCCGCAAGGTCCCGAACGGGCTGCCCGGCGTCGAGGACCGGATGGACCTGCTCCATGACGGCGGCGTCGTCGCGGGTCGGATCACGCGCGAGCGCTGGGTGGAGATCACCTCGACCGCGCCCGCGAAGCTGTTCGGGATGTACCCGCGCAAGGGCGCGATCGCGGTCGGGTCGGACGCCGACCTCGTGATCTACGACCCGAACCGGAAGCACACGATCTCGGCGAAGACCCACCACATGGACGTCGACTACTCGTGCTACGAGGGGCGGGAGGTCCGGGGCGCCTCGGACATCGTGATGTCGCGGGGCGCGGTCATCGTCCGCGACGGCGAGTTCACCGGCCGCAAGGGCCACGGCAAGTTCATCAAGCGCGCGACCGCCGACTTCGCCCGGATGGCGTAGCGCCCCGGGGCCGCGGCCGCTTCCCAGGCGCCCTCAGCGGCGGCTCGACCGTCAACGCCGGCGCCACGCGAACAGGCGGGTCGCGGCCACGTCACACCAGACGAGGCCTGGTTCCGCGGGCGGCGCGGCGCCGCTCGTGAGCGCCCGCGCCCAGGCCACGCTTGAGGCGGGGAAGCGCGCCGCCAGGACCTCCGGGTAGCGGGCGACGAGAGAGCGGTTCCGCGCCGTGGCGCGAACGACCCACGCCGCCGTCACGCGATACGGCCGCTCGCCGCCGACCGCGATGGCGAGGCCGCTCGCTTCCGCGAGCTTTCGGTTCGTGGTCCGCGCTGCCGCGCCGATGTCGCTGATCGTGTTCCAGCACTCGACGAGGACCAGGCAGCGTTGGACGTCCATGCGGAGGCCGACGTCGGCGGACCGCGCCGGTTCCGCCGGTCGCGTCGGCAGTTCGAACGTGCCGCGGATCCCGGCCGCACGCGCCGTCCGCAGGACCAGCTCCTGGATGCGAAGGTGTCCCGCGTCGAGCGGCTCCTGCGCGGGGTCCCGGGCGGCCTCGATGACCAGCCGCCGTCCCAGCACGACGAAGGTCCGCTGCCAGACATCCACGGAGAGCGACCCGCCGCGGCCGCGTTCGATGTCGCTGATCGTCGACTGGACGACGCCGATGCGCCTGCCAAGCGCACGCTGCGTCAGGCCGCGCCGCAGCCGGGACGCTCGCACCTCCCGCCCGAGGCGGGCGAGCTGCTCACGGCTGGCATCGGCGGCCGCGGCACCGAGAGCCGGTCTTCTGGGCCGAGACATCGCCCCCATCGTTGCAAGCAGCACTGCACCCACGATCAACCGACGGCCGGCCGCGCCTTGTCGAGGTGCCCCCGTGTGGCGTACCGATGGGAGCGATCCGCGGGCGCACAGGCGTGCTCGAGCGCGCTCCTATCCGCCCCGCTCCACCCGTTGCATCGATGGGTGCGATGCGGGAGCGGGAGCGGAGCGGCGAGCACGCGTGGGCGGGTGCGCCGCCGCCTCGTCCCGCCTCGCGTGGGCGGGTGCGCCGCCGCCTCGTCCGACCTCGCGTGCGCGGGTGCACCGCCCGTGC
>JBFKVO010000209.1:0-3414 GCA_041639095.1 Candidatus Limnocylindrales bacterium
CGATCGAGGCGGCCGTCCGCGACGCCGCCCCCGTCGCCGCGCCGATCGCCGCCGCGGTCCTCGGACTGGCGCTCGCGCTCGCGGTCGCCCGGTGGCTGCGCGGCGTGTGATGCCGGTCACGTCACGGATCGGTTCCGTCCCGCTACAGTGCGTGCATGGACCTCATCAAGCGCGCGATCGCCTTCGAACCCGCCCCGCCTCGCGCGCCGACCTGCGAGCACACGCCCGACACGATCGCCGCCCCCAGCGGCTCCGCGTGCGAGGAGTGCGGGAGCACCTGGAGCCTCCGGATGTGCGCGACGTGCGGCCACGTCGGCTGCTGCGAATCGCAGGCGGGCCACGCCCGGGCGCATGCGTTCGCCGAGGATCACCCGGTGATCATCGCGCTGCCCGTCGAGCACGGGTTCCGCTGGTGCTACCCCGAGCGCCGCTACCTCTGATCGGCGGGGCGGCCACACGGCCGACGAGCGCCGATGCGCGGTGCCGTCGCGCTTGACGGTCCGGAGCGCCCCACCTAGACTCCCGCCCACATCGCGAACAACGGGCTGCGATCGGGACGAGTACCCGTCGCGCGTCGGCCGAGAGACCCGGTGGCTGGTGGAAACCGGGGCGGCGACGGCGGGGAATGGACCCGGGAGCCTCCGGACCGAACGCGGGGCGTTCGTCGGCCGAACCGGCCGCGACGCGGACGACCAGTAGGCTCCGGCGCAGGGCGCCAGCGATAGCGGGCAGCGCCGATCGGCGGCAGACGCCGTCCCGTCGGTCACGTGAGAGCGGCATCGCCGAAAGAGGGTGGCACCGCGGAAGGCAACGACCTTTCGTCCCGGGACGGAACGGTCGTTCTTCATGTCCGGGCCGAACGGGTCCGGATCCGCCGGAGGCGCCACGCAGCACATGACAGGCCCAGCGAGACCCGCACGGAAGGTCGCCGGATGACCGGCAGCGAACCGCTCAGCCTCGGCCAGGCGAAGCGCCTCGCGGCGAGCGCCGACACGCTGCTGCTGCGCGCGACCCGCGACGCGGATCTCGAGACGCCGATCGGGGCGTTCCTCCGGCTCGACGACGGCAACCCGGCGTACCTCCTCGAATCGGTCGAGGGCGGCGAGCGCCTCGGGCGCTACTCGTTCCTCGGCGTCGGCCCGCGTCGGCTCCTCGAGGTGCACGGCCGGACGGCGCGCGTCCAGACCCGGCCGGTCACGGTCCCGACGTATGCGCCCGACCTGCCGATCGAGACGAGCGAGGCACCCGATCCGCTCGCGGCGATCCGCGCGTTCGTCCCGAAGCGTCGCGTGGAGCCACGCGACGCGATGCCACGCTTCACCGGCGGCGCGGTGGGTGCCCTCGCGTACGACGCCGTGTCCGCGTTCGAGCCGACCGTCCCGCTCCCGGATCGCGATCCCGTCGGCACGCCGACGGCCGGCTTCATCGAGACCGACCTGGTGCTGGTCTTCGACCACCTGACGCACACGCTCTCGGCGATCGCCTCGCTCCACACCGACGCCCCCGATCTCGAGGGCCGCTACCGGATCGCCGAGGCGGCGATCTTCGAGGCGCTCGAGCGGACGGCACGGCCCTCGGCCGCCGAGCTCGCCGGCGCCTCGCGCGCGGCCCTGACCGCGCAGGCGGAGTCGGAAGCAGCGCGTCCCGCCCCGATCGACACGAGCCTCGGCCGCGACGAGTACATCCGCGCCGTCGAAGTCGCGAAGGGCGCCATCGCCGCGGGCGAGGCGATCCAGGTCGTCCTCGCCCGACGCCAGTCGTTCGCCCTGCCCGCGCTGCCCGGCGACGGGCGGCCCCTCGACGGGATCGCGCTCTACCGCGCGCTCCGCCGCGTGAACCCGTCGCCGTATCTCTTCTTCGTCCGGACGCCCGCGTTCGAGGTCGTCGGCGCCTCGCCCGAGCTCCTCGTCCAGGTGGACGGCACGAAGCTCACGACCCACCCGATCGCCGGGACGCGGCCGCGCGGCGCGTCGCTGGCCGAGGACCAGGTCCTCGCCGAGCAGCTCCAGCGCGATCCGAAGGAGCGGGCCGAGCACGTGATGCTCGTCGACCTCGGCCGCAACGACCTGGGTCGGGTCGCGCGACCGGGGACGGTCGCCGTCAGCAAGTACATGGAGGTCGAGCGCTACAGCCACGTCCTCCATCTCGTGTCCCATGTCGAGGCCCGCCTGCGGCCCGAGCTGGACGCGCTCGACGCGCTCCGCGCCGTGTTCCCGGCCGGCACGCTGTCGGGCGCCCCGAAGGTCCGCGCGATGCAGCTGATCGCCGCCGCCGAAGGGGAGCGGCGCGGCCTCTATGGTGGAGCGGTCGGCTACCTCGGCTACGACGGGAACATGGACACCGCGATCACGATCCGGAGCGCCGTCCTCAAGGACGGTCAGGCGCACATCCACACCGGTGCCGGGATCGTCGCCGGGAGCGTGCCCGAATCGGAGTTCGCGGAGACCGAGCACAAAGCCGCGGCGCTCCGCCGCGCGATCGAGCTCGCCGCGGGCGTGCCCGAGGCGCGCGTCCCCGCCGACGACGAGGAGGCGGCCCCGTGATCCTCGTCATCGACAACTACGACAGCTTCACGTTCAACCTCGTCCAGGCGCTCGAGGCGGCCGGCGCCACCGTGCGCGTCGTCCGCAACGACGCGCTCGATCGCGACGGGATCGAGGCGCTCGCCGCAGATCCGGCGGCGGAGCTGCGCGGCATCGTCATCTCGCCGGGCCCGGGCGATCCCGACGCTGCCGGGGTATCGATGGACGCGATCCGCGTCGCCGCGGCGCGCGAGGTGCCGGTCCTCGGGGTCTGCCTCGGGATGCAGTCGATGGCGGCGGCGTACGGCGCGTCGATCGTCCGCGCCCCGACGCTCGTCCACGGCGAGGCGTCCGAGGTCACGCACGACGGGGCCGGCCTGCTCGAGGGGATGCCGCCGTCGTTCATGGCCGCGCGCTACCACTCGCTGTGCATCGATCCGGCGACCCTCCCGGACGAGTTCCGGGTCACGGCGACGAGCGAGGCCGACCGGGTGATCATGGGCATCCGCCATGTCGCCCTCCCGCTCGAGGGCGTCCAGTTCCACCCCGAGTCCGTGCTGACGCCCGAGGGTCCGCACCTGCTCGCGAATTTCCTGCGCCAGACGGGTGAGGGCGAGGCAGCCCGCCTCGACGAGGTGAGCGGGACGTTCGCGACGCGCGGGCTCACGGGAGTCGCCGGGAGCGGCGGCGGCGATGGGGCGGAGAGCGGTGCGGGGGAGGACGAGCGATGAGCGACGCGGTCCGCGCGGCGCTGTCCACGGTCGTCGACGGCGGGACGCTGGCGATGGACGACGCACGCGCCGCGATGGGCTCGATCATGGACGGCGAGGCGACGGCGGCCCAGCTCGCCGGGCTCCTCGTCGCGCTCCGGATGCGCGGCGAGACCGTCGAG
>JBFKVO010000210.1:0-3409 GCA_041639095.1 Candidatus Limnocylindrales bacterium
CGAGTACGTCGGCTTCGTCGTCATCGGCGGGGCGATGACCGCGTTCTGGCTGAACGTCATCTGGATGATGGCCCAGCAGCTGTGGTGGGAGAAGAGCCAGGGCAATCTCGAGCTGTACTTCGCTGCGCCGATGGACATCACCGCGGTCCTTTTCGGCATGGCGTTCGGCGGCTTCGTGATGAGCTCGAGCCGGGCGATCGTCGTCCTCGTCGTCGCGACCACGCTGTACGGCGTCGAGTTCGCCGTCGAGCAATGGCTGCTCCTGGGCGGGGTGTTCATCCTGACGATGTCGGCCCTGTACGGACTCGGGATGGTCCTCGCGAGCCTGTTCCTCATGTGGGGCCGCGAGGCGTGGCACCTGACGCAGTTGATGGTCGAGCCGGTCTACTTCGTGTCGGGTCTCAACTTCCCGGTCGCACGGCTCGGGATGCTCGGTGCCGTGGCCATCTCGACCCTGCCGCTCGCGGTCGGCCTCGACGCGATGCGCCAGCTCGCCTTCGTCGGCGCGCCGTACCCGACCGGCACGCCGCCGCCCGAGGTGGAGGTGCTCATCCTCGGCGCGATGACCGTCGTGTTCCTCGTCATCGCCCGTCGCGCGCTCGCCGTGCTCGAGCGGATGGCACGGCGGGACGGCAAGCTCTCGGTCCGATGGCAGTAGGGACCCGTGCCGGCGGCGCGGGCGACCCGCACCCCGGCCTCGGCGCGTTCGCGGCAGCGCGCACGGCGGGCGGCACGGACGCGACGGTGCGCGGCTTCGTGACGTCCGTGCGGCTCGGCTGGCAGATGGAGGCGAACTGGACCGACCCCATCCTGTTCTTCATCTACTCGGTCGCGAAGCCGGTCGCGTCGGCGCTCATCCTCGTCTTCATGCTCGAGGTCATCGCCGGGGAGGCCGGGCGCTCGTTCCGCTCGTTCGTCGTCGTCGGCAGCGCCCTGTGGGCGTTCGTCATGAGCGGGATCGCCGGGCTCGCCTGGGCGATCCTCGACGATCGCGAGCGCTACCGGATGCTCAAGTACGTCTACGTGAGCCCGACCGACTTCCTCGTCGTCGTCCTCGGCCGCGGCGTCGCCCGGCTCGCGGTCGGTGCGATGGGCGCGCTGATCACGCTCGCGGTCGGTGTCGTCGTCCTCGGTGTGCCGTTCGACATCGCACGCGTCGACTGGGCGTTGTTCCTCGTCGCGAGTGCCCTCGGCCTCGTCGCGATCACCGCCATCGGGATCCTCCTCGCCGCGGTCTGCATCCAGACGCGGCAGGAGTCGTGGTCGTACCCGGAGGCCGCGGCCGGGGCCCTGTTCCTCGTGTCGGGCGCCGTGTTCCCGCTCGCGGTGCTCCCGGCCCCCGTCCAGGCGCTGGGATTGCTGAATCCCCTGACCTGGTGGATCGTCGGCGTCCGCGACGCGCTGTTCCCGGGCGGCATCAGTTCGCTCGGCGGGGCCGGGTCGCTGTTCGCGCAGTGGTTCGGGCACTCGACACCGACGCCCGGAGAGGTCATCCTCGCGTTGCTGGCGACCGGTGCCATGGCTACACTCGGTGCGATGGCGATCTTCCGGACGAGCGAGCGGCGCGCGAAGGACCGCGGGCTCCTGGATCGGACGACCGGCTCCTGACGCTGTCGGGGCTCTACGGGGAGGGCGCGATGCGCATCTATGAAGGCAGCCCGCGCCAGGACCACGAGGAGGTCTTCCGCTCGATCGGGGTCTTCATCGACCAGCGTGGGATGCGCGACGTCATGCTCATCGAGGCGCCCGACGGGTTCATCATCCAGGGCCTCGTGGCATCCGCGGGGGGCGGCGAGGGCGGCTGGTCCGACACGATGGGCCAGGTCGCGAAGGAGACGCTCACGTTCCTCGACGACGACATCGCAAGGTTCATGGAGGAGGCGCTCAACCGCCGTGGCCATGAGCCCCCCGCCGACGCCGCGGCCGTTCCCGGGTACTATGAGCACGCGTTCCGGGTCATCGGACGGTACATGGACGAACAACGCCCGCGGGATGTCTTCTTCTTCGAGCAGGACGGCGCATTCGTCGTCCGGCTGCTCATGGGGGGCCAGGCCGGCAGCAGGCACGTCCTCGCCGAGTTCACTCGCGACGACATCGAGCAGATGGTCGCGCGCGGTCCGGCCCTCCGGCACGAGGACAGTTCGTCCGGCTCCACCGCCGGCGGCTGAACCGGATCGCAGACACGCTAGGAGGCACAGCCCATGAAGGCCATGAAGACCGTCGCCGTCGCGTTGGGGATCACCCTCGGCGCGCTCGTGATCATCCCGCTCCTCGTCCTCGGCGGACTGTTCATCTGGTTGAAGCTCACGGAGGAGTCCGACGAGGAGACCCTCGAGCTCGACGGCGACGGCGCCTGAGCGACGCCTCGCCACCGCTCCCGCAGAGCGCGACGCCCGCCGGGCCACCGGCGGGCGTCGGCGTGTCCGGTGACGCGGCCGAGATGAGCGAGCCACCGGCCGCGGGGCCGCCGCTCGCGATCCTCGTCGACTACGACGGGACGATCGCGCTGACCGATGTCTCCGACGCGCTCATGGCCGAGTTCGTCACCGAGGAGTGGGAGGCGAAGGCGGCCGAGTACGACGCCGGCCTCCTCGGGTCACGCCGGCTCATGGAGTGGGAGGTCGCCCTCATCGATGCCGACCCGGCCGCGCTCCGGGCGCTCGCGGCCGCACAGCCCCACGACCTCGGGTTCGTCCGGCTCGTCGAGCGGGCCCGTGCCGCCGGCATCCCCGTCGAGATCGTCAGCGACGGGTTCGGCTTCTTCATCCAGCCGGCGCTCGCGACGCTGGGCCTGGGCGACCTGCCGGTCGTGACCGCCGAGACGGTGTTCCCGCCTGGCGAGCGGCCACGGATCTCGTTCCCGAACGGGCACCCGACGTGCTTCGTGTGCGGGACGTGCAAGCGGGCGCGGGTCGAGGCGTACCAGGCGGAGGGTCGCGCGGTCGTGTTCATCGGCGACGGCGAGAGCGACCGCTACGCGGCCGGCTACGCCGACATCGTGTTCGCGAAGCGCTCGCTCGTCCGGATCTGTCTCGATGCCGGCTGGCCGTTCCAGCGCTGGACGGAGATGATCGAGATCGACGCCTGGCTCGAGCGGACGATCGACGCCTGGCGGGCCGATCCTGCGACGATCGCGCCCCCGCGCCGGCGCGACCCGTTCTGCGGCCCCGAGCCGTGGGGCCCCGGCCGCTTCGACCCGCCGCCCCCCTGACGCGACGGGCGCTCCGGCGGTCCGGGGCCCCGGAGAAATGCCTCGGTCAGATCTGGCCACCCGTCTCGCTGAGGATCGTGCTGATCTGCTGCCCGAGGAACAGCAGCGCGACGATGGCGACGATCGCGATGAGTGCGAGGATGAGTGCGTATTCCGCGAGCCCCTGTCCCGCCTCGCGCGTGTCGCGATCGCGGTCCA
>JBFKVO010000211.1:0-3401 GCA_041639095.1 Candidatus Limnocylindrales bacterium
ATCCTCCGCGCGATGGGCGCCGACATCGAGGGTGACGCGCCGGCGTCCCACCCGGACGACGTCGGGGAGCCCATGGCCACGCTGACCG
Organism: Candidatus Limnocylindrales bacterium; assembly: GCA_041639095.1. Lineage (GTDB taxonomy): Bacteria > Chloroflexota > Limnocylindria > Limnocylindrales > CSP1-4 > CAKKPP01. Next base: position 89 of record JBFKVO010000211.1, read on the forward strand.
TGCGCTCGTCCGAACTGCGCGCGGTCGAGCTCGGGCCCGCCGACGTCGCCGCCGCGATCGACGAGATCCCGATCCTGTGTGTCGCGGCCACCCGGGCTCGCGGCACGACCCGGATCCGCGGCGCGGGCGAGCTCCGGCACAAGGAATCCGATCGCATCGCCGGCATCGCTGCCGGCCTCGCGGCGCTCGGCGCACGCGTCGCGGTCGACGGCGACGACCTCACCGTCGAAGGCCCGGTGCACCTCCGCGGCGCTGCCACGGACAGCCTTGGCGACCACCGCCTCGCGATGGCGTTCGCCGTGGCCGGCCTCCTCGCCGACGGCCAGACGACGATCGACGGCGCGGGGAGCGCCGCGGTCTCGTACCCGACCTTCTTCGCCGATCTCGAAAGGATCCGCTCATGACGAAGCGCGTCGTCCTCATCGGCCACCCGGTCGCCCACTCGCTCTCCGGGGCGATGCAACAGGCGGCCTTCGACGCCCTCGGGATCGGCGCGACGTACGAGCTCTGGGACCGGGCGCCGATCGCGCTCGCGGACACGATCGCCGAGCTGCGCACGGGCGACTTCCTGGGCGCGAACGTGACGATCCCGCACAAGGAACGCGTCGTCCCCATGATCGACCGGCTCACCGAGGACGCCCAGGCGACCGGCGCGGTGAACACGATCACGCGCGAGGGCAAGCGCCTCATCGGCCACAACACGGACGTGCCGGGGTTCAAGGTCGCGCTCGACGAGCTCGTCGGCAAGCAGAAGATGCCGCGCCAGGCGGTCGTCCTCGGCGCCGGCGGCGGCGCCCGTGCGGTGGTCCACGGCCTCATCACCGATGGCTTCCAGCGGGTGATCGTCTTCAACCGCCACCTTCACCGGGCCGAAGGGCTGGTACGCCACTTCGCGCGGAGTGCGTCGCACATGGAGCTGCGGGCGATGCCGTGGCACGACTCGATCATCGAGGCGGAACTGGCGAAGACGAAGGTCCTCGTGAACGCCACGTCGATCGGGCTGACCGGGGATGCGATCCCGGTCCCGGCCGAGATCCTGCCGCCCGATCTGCTCGTCCTCGACCTCATCTACCGGCGCACGGCGCTCCTGCGCGCCGCGGAGGCAACGGGGTCTCGCGTCCTCGACGGCGAGACGATGCTGCTCCATCAGGGGGCAGCGGCGTTCACGCTCTGGACCGGCCAGCCCGCGCCGCTCGACGTCATGCGCGAGAGCCTCGCCGCGGCGCGCGAAGGCGGCCTGCGCTCGGCCGAGGGCGAGCCCACCGGCACCCCCGGCGAGCTCCCCGACGAGGCGGCTCCGGCGGCGCCGGCGGCAGCCGGCGAGTAGGCGCCAGGGCGGCCCGGCGTGGGTTCCTTCCGCTTCCTCACGGCCGGCGAATCCCACGGGCGGATGCTCGGTGTCACCCTCGAGGGCGTCCCGGCCGGGCTGCCACTGACGGCCGACACGATCGCCGTCGACCTCGCCCGCCGCCAGCGCGGCTACGGGCGCGGCGCCCGCCAGCAGATCGAGCAGGACCGCGCGGAGATCGTCGCGGGCGTCCGCCACGGGCGGACCCTCGGCTCGCCCATCCTCCTGCTCGTCGCGAACCGCGACTGGGAGAACTGGACGCGGGTCATGCAGGTGGAGCCGCTGAGCGACGAGGAGGCGGCCGAGCTGGCGACCCTCGCCGACGAGGGCAACAAGCGCGCGACCCCGGTGACGCGCGTCCGGCCCGGACACGCCGACCTGGCCGGCGCCCTCAAGTATGGGTTCAGCGACGTCCGCAACGTCCTCGAGCGGGCCTCGGCGCGCGAGACGGCCGCCCGCGTCGCCGCCGGGGCGGTCGCGCGCGCGTTCCTCGCAGAGCTCGGCGTGGAGGTCTGGTCGTTCACGGCGGAGGTCGGTGGGGTCGCCGTGGACCCGGCGTCGTGCACCCGATCGCGCGCCGAGGCGGACGCGTCGCCGCTGCGCTGCCCCGACCCCGGGGCGGAGGAGGGGATGATCGCGCGGATCGACGAGGCCCGCGAGAATGGCGACACGGTCGGCGGCGTGTTCGAGGTCGTCGCCCACGGGCTGCCGATCGGGATCGGCTCGTACGTCCACTGGGACCGCCGGCTCGATGCCGCGCTCGCCGCGGCGGTGATGAGCATCAACATCGTGAAGGGCGTCGAGTTCGGGCTCGGGTTCGAGCAGACCCGCCGGTTCGGATCGGCGGTCCACGACGTCATCGAGGGACGCGGCGAGGCGGGCCGCTGGGTCCACCGGACGAACAACGCGGGCGGCCTCACGGGCGGGGTGACGAACGGTGAGCCACTCGTCGTGCGGGGGGCGGTGAAGCCGATCTCCACGCTCGCCCGTCCCCTCCCCTCGGCCGACCTCATCTCCGGCGAGCCGGTCGAGAAGGCGCACTACGAGCGGAGTGACATCAGCGTCGTCCCGGCCGCGGGCGTCGTCGGCGAGGCGATGGTCCTGGTGACCCTCCTCGACGCGGTCCTCGCGAAGTTCGGCGGCGATTCGCTCGACGAGACGCGCGACAACGTCGAGCGGTATCGGGAGCGGATCTCGCGGCCCGTGCCGCCGCCGGCGATCGGCGGCGTCCGGGCGGCCGTGCCCGGCCACGGCGAGCCCACGGGGACCGACGTCGCCGGGTCCGGCGGGGACGACTGAGGCGGCGATGGACGTCGTCCTCGTCGGGCTGCCGGGGAGCGGGAAGAGCGTCGTCGGACGTCGGATCGCGCATCGCCACGACGCGGCGTTCCTCGATCTCGACGAGGCGATCGAGCGCGAGGCGGGCCGCAGGATCCCGCAGATCTTCGAGGACGAGGGCGAGTCGGGCTTCCGGGCGCGGGAGCGCGCCGCGGTGGCCGCCCTCGGGCCGGCCGACCCCGACGAACGCGTCCGGCGGGTCCTCGCGACCGGCGGCGGGACGGTCGTCGATCCGCGCAACCGCTGGCACCTCTACCGCGGCCGGCGTGCGATCTGGCTCGATGGCCGGCCCGAGGTCCTCGCCCAGCGGCTCCGGCGGAGCGCGACGATCCGCCCGCTCGTGGCCGGCCGCGACCCGATCGGGGTGATCCGCGACCTCGCCCGGCAGCGCGAGCGCTTCTACGCGCCCGCGGTCCACGTCCGAGGGGTCGCCGAGGTCGCGAAGGTCGTCGAGCGGGTGCTGGAGATCGTGGACGAGGGGCAGCCGAGCACCGGCGGGACGGTGCTGCTGCGAGCGGAGACGTCGATCGGGGCGATCCTCCTCGGCCAGGGGATCGCCTCGGCCGAGGTTGCGGCTGCGCTCGAGGTCGCCGGGGCGCGCCGGGCGGTGCTCGTGTCCGAACCGGG
>JBFKVO010000212.1:0-3397 GCA_041639095.1 Candidatus Limnocylindrales bacterium
CCGGCAGCGCCGACCGCCCCGGAGGCGCCACCGGGAGCCGCGGCGCCGCGCGCCGCCGGGTCGGAACCGCGGAACGCGTCCAGTGCCTCGGCCATCGCGCCGGCACTCGCGAACCGCTCCATCGGGTCGAGGGCAAGCGCCTTGCGGACGATCGCCTCGAGCGTCGGCGGGATCCCCGCGCGCACGGCCGACGGGATCGGGACCGGCCCGGTGAGACGCGCCATCGCGACCGCGGCCGCGGTATCGCCCTCCCACGGCCGACGGCCGGTGAGCAGCTCGTACAGGACGATGCCGAGCGAATAGATGTCCGAGGCGGTCGTCGCCTGATCGCCGCGCGCCTGCTCGGGGCTGACGTAGTGCACGGCGCCGAGCGTGGTCCCCGGGAGCGTCAGCTGCGCCTCGGCGATCGCGCGGGCGATCCCGAAGTCGGCGACCTTCACCCGGCCGTCGCGGGTCAGCAGGATGTTGCCGGGCTTGACGTCGCGGTGGACGAGACCACTGGCGTGGGCGACGGCGAGCGCCCGCGCGGTCTCCGCACCCAGCCGCGCGGCCTGGCGTGGCGGCAGCGGGCCGCTCCGCTTGAGGACCGTCGCGACGTCCTCACCGTCGACGAGCTCCATGACGATGAACGGACCGGCCGGATCCGTCCCGTAGTCGAAGACCGCGACGATGCTCGGGTGGTTCAGCGAGGCCGCCGCCTGCGCCTCCTGGCGGAAACGCGAGACGAAGTCGGGATCGCCTCCGTACTCGGCACGGAGGACCTTGACGGCGACGTCGCGCTCGAGCTGGCTGTCGCGGGCCCGGAAGATCGTCGCCATCCCGCCCTGCCCGAGCAGCTCGACGAGCCGATACCGTCCGCCGAGCACGCTGCCGATCTCCGCCAAGTCCGCTCCTCTCTGCTGCCGCGGCCGGGCACCGCGCCCGGCATCGTACCGTACGACGCGCCGGGCGCCCCGCTCCGTGGCGCGTCGGCCGCCGCCGGTCGGGTCAGCCGCTGCCCGTCAGCCAGGCCCAGACGAGCTCGAGGAACTCGAGCGAGCTGATGCCGTCGAAGATCCGGCCCCCGTGGAGCGACCACTCGTGGAGCTCCTTGAGCGCCCCGAGGACCACGAGCGCCGCGCCGGCGCGCCAGGCCGTCCAGCGGAACGCGGGCCGGAACCGACGGAAGGCGACGACCGCGAGGAACCAGAACTCGAACACGTTCGGGAAGAACAACAGGATGTTCCGGTCACCGGTCACCTCGAAGGCGATGAACCCGACCGCACGGAAGAGATAGAGCGCGATCGCGATCGGCCGCTCGATGCCCTGCCAGCGCAGCGCGACGATGAGGAAGCAGGCCATGTAGACCTGGTCGAGCCACTTGTCGAGCGCCTGGTAGTTCGACAGGCCGCCGAGGTCCAGGAGATCCCGCAGCAGCAGGTCGGACAGGTCGACGAGGATCGCGAGGACGCCGCCGGCGAGCGGCCAGCGCAGGACGGGCAGGGATCCGCCGATGCGGATCGCGGAGATGACGATCTCCTCGAGTGTCATCGGGCGGAGGCGGCGCGCGGCCGCGACGGGCCGCTACAGCTCCAGGTTGCGGAGGTACTCGCGCAGGGCCGGGGCGAGGTCGGGGCGCTGGAGCGCGAGCTCGACCGAGGCCTGGAGCCAGCCCATCGTCGTGCCCGCGTCGTAGCGGATCCCCTCGAACGCGTAGCCGTAGATCCCCTGCTCCTGCATGAGTGCCTCGAGGGCGTCCGTCAGCTGGATCTCGCCGCCCGCTCCGCGCGGGGTGTGCTCGAGCTTGTCGAAGATCTTCGGCGTGAGCACGTACCGGCCGATGATCGCGAGGTTCGAGGGCGCATCGGCGGGCGCCGGCTTCTCGACGAGCCGCGACACCTTGTGGAGACGCCCGTGGTCGAGGGCGTCGTCGGTCGGTTCGGCGGCGATGATCCCGTAGCGGCCCGTGTCCTCGTGCGGGACCTCCATGACCGCGATGACCGATGCGTGGGTCTGGTGGTAGGCATGGATGAGCTGCCCGATGCACGGCCGGTCGCCGACGACGACGTCGTCCGGGAGGATGACCGCGAACGGCTCGTGGCCGATGAGGTCCTTGGCCATGAGCACCGCGTGACCGAGGCCCAGCTGCTCCTTCTGGCGGACGTACGCGATCTGCGCGAGGTCCGAGATGTGGCGGACCTGGCGGAGCTTCTCGATGTCGCCCTTCTCCTCGAGCAGGTGCTCGAGCTCGTAGGAGAGGTCGAAGTGGTCCTCGATCGCGCGCTTCTGGCTCGAGGTCACGATGATGACCTGCTCGATGCCGGCGGCGACGGCCTCCTCGACGGCGTACTGGATGATCGGCTTGTCGACGAGGGGCAGCATCTCCTTCGGCTGCGCTTTCGTCGCGGGAAGGAATCGCGTGCCCCAGCCGGCGGCCGGGAACACGGCTTTGCGGACGCGCATCAAACCTGCAGATAGGGGTCGTGGGTCGGGGAGAAGTATACCCGGCCGCCGTCGATCACCCCACGGCGCCATCCGACAGCCGGTCGCGCAGGAAGCGCCGGATCGCGGCCGCGAACGCGCCCGGCCGGTCGAGGCTCGCGAGGTGCGTCGCTCCACGGATCACCGTCCGGCTCCCGTCGCGGGCCGCGCCGAGGAAGCGGCCCTCGCCGGCGCGGAACACGATGTCGAGCCCGCCGTTGAGGAGCAGCACCGGGCCCGGATACGCGGCGAGGGTGGGCGCGTAGACGCGACCGGAGACGACCTTCACCGCACGGGCACCGCCACGGGCCCACAGGCCCCCGGCGAGGACGTCCTCCGCGACGTCGCGCGGGTAGCGGAACCGGAAGAACCAGCGGTTGACCGCGTCGAGCGGGCCGGCCGGCGCTCGGCCGAGGATCGCCGCGAGGAGGTGGAAGCCGAGCGACCAGAACCCGACGGGATCCTGGCTCGCCCCGGACAGGACGAGCGCGCGCACCTTCGTCGGGTGTCGCGCGGCGACCTCCATCGCGACATAGCCGCCGAGCGACAGCCCGACGAGCACCGCGCTCCCGCCGGCCTCCCGGTCGATCGTCGCGGCGACGTCGTCGATCGCCGTCTCCATCGTGAACGGGACGTCGGCGCGCGTGCCGTGCCCCGGCAGGTCCACGGCGATGATCCGGTACCAGCCGGCGAGCCGGCGCGCCACGGGTCGCCACATCGTCCGCGACAGGCGGGTCCCGTGGAGGAAGACGACGGGCAGCCCGTCGCGCGGCCCGTCGATCTCCGGGCTGGCCCCGGGTCGCTCGTCCATGGCCGCCCCGCTCACGGCTCGCTCACGGCCGCGGGGCTCCGCTCGGGCTGCTCGTCGACCCCGGCCGGGTCGACGATCGTCTCGTCGACGGTGTCGATCGCGAGGGCGGCCTCGCTCCCGCCGGCG
>JBFKVO010000213.1:0-3394 GCA_041639095.1 Candidatus Limnocylindrales bacterium
CGGATGACGACGTTCGAGCTGACCCGGCCCAGGCCCGCCAGCACGCCGATGACCATCGCCAGCCCGAACCCCAGGATCGTCGCGTAGACCGTGATCCCGAGGCCCGTCCGCATGAATTCGAACGCGCGGCGGTAGTCCGTCGTCGTGATGATCAGCACGAACATCGCGACGAGGAACGCGATGATGATCACGAGCCACCAGGGGAACGTCGCCCAGGTCACGCGGCTGGGCAGCTCGGTGGATCGATCGCGGAGCGCGTCGGTGACTTCGACGTCACTCATCGGCGATTCGTCTCAGGCATGCCTCATGCCAGGCCGACGGGCCTGGCATGGAGCGTCGAGGGGACGGTTGAGGGGCGTCGCGTGGGATACCCCTAGCAGGGGTCGCCCTCCTCCTTGTAGGCGCCTGCGCAGACCTGGTCCTGGGTGACCGTGAACTTGTCGGTGAAGTAGGCCTCGTAGAGGAGGTCGAGCGTGCCGTTGGCGCGCATCTCCGCGAGGGCGAGATTGAACGGCTCGACGAGGTCGCTGCCCTTCGGGAAGATGAAGCCGAGCTCCTCGCTCGTCAGCTCCTCGTCGGTCAGCTCGATCTGGCCGGCGTTCTCCGCGACATAGCCGGCGCCCGCCTGGTTGTCGATGACGACCGCATCGACGTCGCCCGAGATGAGCGCCTGGACGGCGAACGGGAAGGTCTCGAAGCCACTGACGCGCGGTTCACCGAACAGCTCGACCGCGAGGTCGTAGTTCGTGGTGGCGAGCTGGGTGCCGATCAGGAGATCGGGCAGCGCGGCAAGCTCGGCTGCCGTCGAGAACCGGTCTTCACCCGCGCGCACCATGAGCCGCTGGGCGGTCCGGATGTACGCGTCCGAGAAGTCGACCTTGTCCTTGCGCTCTTCCTTGATCGTGATGCCGCCCGTGCCCACGTCGAACTGGCCCTGCGACACCTGGTCGATCATCGGGTCCCATGTCTGCTCGATGAACTCCGGCACGCAGTTGAGCAGGTCGCAGATCACGGTCAGTGCGTCGTAGTCCCAGCCGCCGGGCTGACGCGTATCAAGTCGGATGTAGTTGAACGGGATGTAGTTGTTCTCGATCGCGATCGTGACCGACCGCCCGCCGAGGTCCGGCAGGTCGCCGGTCGGCGCCGCGGTCGGCGCGTCGGTCGGCGCCGAGGTCGGCGGCGCGGTGGGCGGCGCGGGGCTGGGGGTCGCACCGCCCGTGCAGGCGGCTGCGATCAGCGCGACGACCGCAAGTCCAGGCAGCAGCCCGGTCCGTGAGATGGTCTTCAACGGGGTTCCTCCAGATCTCGTGTCCCGTCGGCTCGCATCTCGTGGGCCTCACCCTCCCACGGCTGACCGATCGGTAGGCCGCGGACCACGGGGACTCGCACCGCCCGCGCGGCGCAGGCGGCGACAGTGCCAGCAGTATACGTGCCATGTCGCGTCGGGTCGTGCCACCCGCGCTCGCATCGACCGAGAGCGATGCCGACGGTCGAATGGCTACATCCGGAAGACGCCGAAGCGCGTCTCCGGGATCGGGGCGTGCAGCGCGACCTCGATGCCCATCGCGAGGAGTCGACGGGTGTCGAGCGGATCGATGACGCCATCGTCCCAGAGGCGCGCGGTCGCGAAGTACGGGCTGCCTTCCCGCTCGTACGTCTCGAGGATCGGCGCCTCGAACGCGTCGCGCTCGGCCTCGGTGGGCCAGGCGCCGCCCGGCAGCGACGCCTCGCGGACCGTGGACAGGACCCGCGCCGCCTGCTGGCCGCCCATCACGCTGATCCGGCTGTTCGGCCACGTCCACAGGAAGCGCGGCTGGTACGCCCGTCCGGCCATCCCGTAGTTGCCCGCGCCGAAACTCCCCCCGATGAGCACCGTGAACTTCGGGACCTCCGCGCTCGCGACGGCCATCACGAGCTTCGCGCCGTCCTTCGCGATGCCACCGGCCTCGTACTCGCGGCCGACCATGAACCCGGTGATGTTCTGGAGGAACACGAGCGGGATCCGGCGCTGACAGGCGAGCTCGATGAAGTGGGCGCCCTTCAGCGCCGACTCGCTGAAGAGGATGCCGTCGTTCGCGAGGATCGCGACCGGCCAGCCCTCGACGTGGGCGAAGCCGCACACGAGCGTCTCGCCGTAGCGCGGCTTGAACTCGTGGAAGCGAGACCCGTCGACGAGGCGGGCGAGGATCTCGCGGACCGGCACGGCGCGCCGGACGTCGGCGGAGATCGCGGCGTACAGGTGGGCGCCGCCGTCGCGGCCCTCCGGGTCGACCTTCGGGGGCTCGGGCTCGCGGCGGTCCCAGGGCGGCGGCGGTGGGCGGCGGTTCAGGTTCGCGACGATGGAGCGGCCGAGCGCGAGCGCGTGCTCGTCGTCGAGCGCCTCGTGGTCGGCGACGCCGGACACCCGCGTGTGGACCTCCGCGCCGCCGAGGTCCTCGGCGCTGACGTCCTCGCCGGTGGCCGCCTTCACGAGCGGCGGGCCGCCGAGGAAGATCGTGCCGGTCCCCTTGACGATGACGGTCTCGTCGCTCATCGCCGGGACGTAGGCGCCGCCGGCCGTGGACGAGCCCATCACGAGAGCGACCTGGGGGATCCCGGCCGCCGACATCCGCGCCTGGTTGTAGAAGATCCGGCCGAAGTGGTCGCGGTCGGGAAAGACCTCCGCCTGGAGGGGGAGGAACGCCCCGCCGCTGTCCACGAGGTAGATGCACGGGAGGCGGTTCTCGAGGGCGATCTCCTGGGCGCGGAGGTGCTTCTTCACCGTGATCGGGTAGTACGTGCCGCCCTTCACCGTCGCGTCGTTGGCGACGATCATCACGGCCGTCCCCTCGACGCGGCCGATGCCCGTCACGATCCCGGCCGCCGGCGCCTCGTCGTCGTAGAGACCGGTGGCGGCGAGCGGCGAGAGCTCGAGGAACGCGCTGCCGGGGTCGACCAGCCGGTCGATCCGCTCGCGGACCGGGAGCTTGCCGCGCTCCCGGTGGCGGGCGATCGACCGCTCGTCGCCGCCGGCCCCACGCGCGGCGACGGCCTCCTGGCGTGCGCGCAGGTCCGCGACGAGAGCGGTCATCGTGTCGTGGTTCGCGCGCGCGTCCGCATCCGCGGGATCGATGCGGCTGCGCAGGACGGCCATGGCCGACCAGTATGACGGCGGGCAGGCGCGCCCAGGGCGACGGACGGGTCTCCGCGCTGGACGGAGACCCGACGTGATCCGGCAGTCCCGGCGCCGCGCCCGGGTGGCGATTCGACGCGTGGCGCCGGGTACGAGATCCACGCGCGATCCGCGGAACCGATGTGCCCTCGCTGCCGTCCCGGCGCCATGCACCGATCGGGCCCGTCCGCCCTCGCCTCGACGATCCGCGTCATCGCCCTCGCGATCGTGGCACTCCTCGTC
>JBFKVO010000214.1:0-3362 GCA_041639095.1 Candidatus Limnocylindrales bacterium
CTTCCAGTCCGTCTCGTCTGCGGGGAGCGGGTACTCGCCGGCGACGAGGTCGACGAGGCCGGTGATGAGGTCGTCCTTGCCCTCGATGTGGTTGTAGAGCGACATCGCCTCGACGCCGAGCTCGCGCCCGAGCCCGCGCATGCTCACCGCTTCGATCCCACGCTCGTCGGCGAGCGCCACCGCGGCGGCCAGGATCCGCTCCCGGGTCAGGGGCGGGCGCGGCGTCGCTGCCGTCGTCCGCCGGGTCGCATCGGTCGCTCTCGTCACCGCGGGCTGGCTCCTCTTGACGCACTTACGGCGTAAGGTGTACGCTTCGTCCCACCAGCTTACACCGTAAATCGGCACCACGAGCGAGGACACCCCGGTGAAGGCCTTCCTGTTCGAGCGCTACGGCCCGCCCGACGTCCTCACGGAGCGCGAGGTCGAGTCGCCGGCGATCGCCGCGGACGACGACGTGCTCGTCCGGATCGAGGCGGCGGCCACGAACGCGCTCGACTGGCACTTCCTGCGGGGCCGCCCCTATCTCATGCGGCTCGACGGTCCGGCCCTCCTCCGCCCGAAGGAGCGCCGGCTCGGCGTCGATCTCGCCGGCCGGGTCGAGACGGTCGGGCCGGCAGTGACGCGTTTCCGGCCCGGCGACGAGGTCTTCGGCTGGACGTGGGGCGCGTACGCGGAGGTCGTCGCGACGAAGGAGCGCAAGCTCCTGGCCCGGCCGGCCGGCCTGTCGGCCATCGAGGCGGCGGCGATCCCGACGGCGGCCACGACCGCTCTTCAGGGGCTACGCGACGTGGCGCGCCTCCAGGCGGGCCAGGACGTGCTCGTCATCGGCGCCTCGGGCGGGGTGGGGACGTTCGCGGTCCAGATCGCGAAGGCGCTCGGGGCGCGCCACGTCACCGGCGTCTGCCACACGCGCAACGTGGACCTGGTCCGCTCGCTCGGCGCGGACGACGTCGTCGACTACACCAGCGAGGACCCGGTGCGGCGTGGACGCCGCTACGACGTCATCTTCCAGCTCGCCGGGACGCGCTCACCGCTCGCACTTCGGCGGGCGCTCACGCCCGAGGGCACGCTCGTCCTCTCGAGCGGGATCGGGCCGTTCGGCGGGATGGACCGGGTCGCTGCGGGGATGATCCTGTCGCGGTTCTCGCGCCAGCGGATGCGCTTCTTCCTCGCCCATCTCACGCTGGAGGACCTCAAGGCGATCGTCGCGATGATCGAGGCCGGCACGGTCCGAGCGGTGATCGAGCGGACCTACCCGTTCGCCGAGACGCGGGCGGCGATCGCCCACATCGATTCGGGCCACACGCGCGGAAAGGTCGTCGTCACGATCTGAGGCCCCGGGCGAGTTCCTCGGCGCCCGGCTCTTCCGGGCCCTAGCCTCGCTCGTAGACCTCCGGGTTCACCGGCGTGGGGAGGCGGTCGCCGCGGACGCCGGCGAGCAGGTTCGCGGCCGCCATCGCGGCCATCTTGCCGCGGGTCGCCCGCGAGGCCGACGCGATGTGGGGCACCACGAGGCAGTTGTCGAGGGTCAGCAGCGGGTCGTCGGCGGGCATCGGCTCCGGGTCCGTGACGTCGAGCGCGGCGGCCCAGATCTCGCCGTCGCGGAGCGCGTCGTAGAGCGCCGCCTGGTCGACGACCGGGCCGCGAGACGTGTTCACGATGACCGCTGTGGGCTTCATCGCTCGCAGCGCCTCCCGGCCGATGAGGTGGCGCGTCTCGGCGGTGAGGTTCACGTGGACCGACACGAAGTCGCTCCGCCCGAAGAGCTCTGCCAGCGGCACGTACGTCGCGCCGAGCGGCCCGCTGACGTCGGCCGGAAGCTCGACGACGTCGTGGTAGAGGATCGTCATCCCGAACCCGGCGGCGCGGCGGGCGAGCGCCTGCCCGATCCGCCCGAACCCGACGATCCCGAGCGTCGAGCCGTGGACGTCCGGCCCGAGGAGCGTGAGCGGTCCCCAGGTCTTCCACTGTCCGCCACGCACGTAACGATCGCCCTCCGGCAGGCGCCGCGCTGCGGCCATGAGGAGAGCGAAGGCGAGATCGGCGGTCGTCTCGGTGAGGACGCCCGGCGTGTTGCCGATCGGGATCCCGCGCCGGGTGCACGCGGCGACATCGATGTTGTCGAATCCAACGGCGTAGTTGGAGACGACCTTGAGGCCCGGCCCGGCGCGATCGAGGAACTCGTCATCCACGCGGTCCGTGAGGAGCGTCAGCACGCCGGCGCAGCCCTCGATCGCCCGGAGCAGCTCGTCGCGCGGCGGCGGCAGCTCGTCCGGCCACACGACCGCGTCGCACGCGGCGATCACGGGGTCCAGGCCGTCGTCGGGGATGCGGCGGGCGACGAAGACGCGCGGTCGATCGGCCATGGCGGGACCTCCGTGGGGTGGCGGTCGGTCAGGCGCCCGCGTGGGCGAGGGCGAGCGGTTCGACGAGGGCGCGGATGCGGTCGAGGGCGTCGGCGAGGTTCTCGCGGCTGTTCGCGTAGCTGATCCGGATGTGGTGCGTCCCGATCGTCCCGAACGCCGTGCCCGCGAGGACGCAGACGCCGGACTCCTGGAGGAGGCGGTCCGCCAGCTCCGCGCCGGTGATCCCGGTCCCCGAGATGTCGGGGAAGACGTAGAACGCCGCCGATGGCTTGAGGCAGCGGATGCCGGGGATCGCGTTCAGGCCGTCGACGATGAGCTCGCGTCGCGCGCGGAACTCCTCGACCATCGCGTCGACGTCGTCCTGCGGCCCCGTCAGCGCCTCGACCGCGGCGATCTGGCTGAACGACGAGGTGCACGACACCGAGTTGATGATGAGCCGGCTGAACGGGAACATCAGCGGCTCGGGCAGGATCGCGTACCCGAGCCGCCAGCCGGTCATCGCGTACGTCTTCGAGAACCCGTCGAGGACGATCGTCCGCTCGGCCATCCCCGGCAGCGACGCGATCGAGACATGCTCGCCCTCGTACACGATCCGCCCGTAGATCTCGTCGGCGAGGACGATCAGGTCGTGCTCGAGCGCGAGCTCCGCCGTCCGTTCGATGTCCTCGCGCGTGAAGACGCCACCGGTCGGGTTCGCCGGGGAGTTGAGGACGAGCATCTTCGTCCGTGGCGTGATCAGCGAGGCAAGCTCGTCCAGATCGGCCCGGAAGTCGTTGTCCATGCGGATCGGGAGCGGGACCGGGGTGCCGCCCGCGAAACGGGCCATCGACTCGTAGATCGGGTAGCCCGGGTCGGGCACGATCACCTCGTCGCCCGCCTCGACGAGCGCGAGCATGGCGTAGTACATGATCGGCTTGGCGCCCGGCGTCACGACGACCCGGTCGGCGCTCGCCGCGAATCCCTTTCGCGCGGTCGCGTCGGCGGCGATCGCCTCAC
>JBFKVO010000215.1:0-3356 GCA_041639095.1 Candidatus Limnocylindrales bacterium
ACCATCGGCCAGCCGCGCGCGTCGAACTGCGGGAGCAGTCCGACGATGTCCGCCCGGCGCGCGGCGATGCGGAGCATCCGCGGGCCGCCGCCGCCGATGAGGAGGCGCGGCCGGGGTCGCTGGACCTGCCTGGGCGCGAGGTGCGCGCCCTTGAGCGTGTAGTGGGTGCCCGCGTGATCCACGCGTTCGCCCGCGAACAGACGATCCATGATGTCCAGTGCCTCGACGAGCCGGTCGATGCGGACCGGCGGGGGATCGTAGGCGAGGCCGAGCTGGCGGTAGTCGGTCGTCAGCCAGCCGGCGCCCATCCCGAGGTCGAGGCGGCCGTCCGAGAGCACGTCCACCGTGGCCGCCTCGCGGGCAAGGAGGAGCGGGTGGCGGAAGTCGTTGGCGAACACGAACGACCCGACCCGGAGGCCAGTCGTCGCGACGGCCGCGGCGGTCATCGCCGGGATGGGCGAGAGCTACCGTCCGAGGTGATCGGTCACGTACAGGCCGTCGTAGCCGAGCTCCTCGGCGCGCCGCGCGAGCGCGGTCCAGGCCGAGCCGGGTGGGGCGGCGCGGAAGCGCGGCGTGCCGGCGGTGACGACGAACCGGAACGGTCGCATCCGCGCATCGTACGGCCCGGGAGCTATCCTCCCGCCATGCCCGCACGGTCCGCACCCGGCGAGGAACCCGCGGCCGAACTCGTCATCGCCGACGAGCCGGGACGGAGCCGGTACGAGGCGCGCCTGGGCGGGAGCGTCGCCGCGTTCTCCGAGTACCGGCTCATGCGCGACGGACGGGTGGCGGTGATCCACACCGTCGTGGATCCCGCGTTCGGGGGACGGGGAGTCGGCAGCGCGCTGGCCCGCGGCCTCCTCGACGACATCCGCGCCCGCGGCCTCCGCGTGACGCCCTACTGCGCCTTCGTGCGGGCCTACATCGAGCGCCACCCCGAGTACGCGGACCTCGTGACCTGGGGTCGGCGTGGCGGCGCGGACGGCGGATCGGATCGCGAGCCCGGGCGAGCGACGGAGCCCGCGACTTGACGAGTCCGGCCGGCGGCCCCATGGTTGGCGGCGATCCGGGACGCCCCGTGGGCAGCCACGCGACCGGGTCGGGCCAGCTCCGCAGCGAGGGACACGAGACGCAGTGCGCAAACGGAAGGTGACGTATCCCCCGGCGAAGACCGCGAACAGACCACCGCCACGAGCGGGAGCCGGGCCGGAGTCTCCGAACGTGCGCCAGTCGGTCGTCTCCATCGACCTCACCGCCGCGACCGGGCGGAGCGGTCTCCGGGTCGGTGACCGCGTGCGCATCAACGGCTCCGGGCTGTACGCGGGCGAGACCGCCGTGATCGAGCGACTCGCCGCGGGCGTCATCCCGTCGGCCGTCGTCCGCACCGAGGCCGGGCGCACGCGCCAGGTCCGCACGATCGACCTCGAGCCGCTCCGCGGCGACGCGTAGACGAACAGCCGACCGACCCCGTCGCGTGCGGCCGTTCCGCTTTCTCGCCGACGCGTCCTGGGAGGAGGGCGGCACGCCGCTCGGCGACCTCGGGCGTCGCGCAGAGGCGGAGGGCTATGACGGGATCGTCGTCGTCGACCACCTCCTCGACGTCCCCGGACCGATCGCCGCACTCGCGACGCTCGCCGCCGCGACGTCGCGGATCCGGATCGGGACCTTCGTCGTCAACAACGACCTGCGCCATCCCGCCGTGCTCGCGCAGGAACTCGCCACCCTCGACGTCCAGTCCGGGGGCCGTCTCGACATCGGCATCGGTGCCGGCTGGAACGAGGAGGAGTTCCGCGCGATCGGTCTCCCGTTCGACCCGACGCCGGTCCGCCAGGCGCGCCTCGCCGAGGCCGTCGCCGTCCTCAAGGGCTGCTTCGCGGATGGGCCGTTCGACTTCGCCGGCGAGCACTACGCGATCGCGGGCTACGACGCTCGCCCGAAGCCTCTCCAGCGCCCGCACCCGCGCCTCATGATCGGCGGGGGCGGCCGGACGACGCTCTCGCTGGCGGGCCGCGAGGCGGACATCGTCGGGCTCGCGCCGCGGGTGCTGCGCGGCCGGCGGGCCGACCCGGCCAGCCTCACGATCGCCGCGACCGAGGAGAAGATCGCCTGGGTCCGCGAGGCCGCCGGCGAGCGGTTCGCCGACCTCGAGCTCAACATCTACCCGTCCACGAGCCCGATCGTCGTCACCGACCATGCCCGGACGGAGGCCGCCGACCTGGCCGACCGCCTCCGCGCGCGGTCGGGGCGCGACGTGGCCGTGGACGACCTGCTCGAGTCGCCGCACATCTACATCGGCTCGATCGACGCGCTGACCGAGAAGTTCCGGATGCTCCGCGAGCGCCTCGGGATCAGCTCGTTCCTCATGGGCCGGGTGGGGGAGCTGGGCCCGGTCGTCGAGCGGCTGGCGGGCACGTGATGGGCGACGGCCCCGACGACCGGCGCGAGCCCGGTCCCGAGCCGCGTCGCGCCCGCCGGGTCCCGCGTCGCTCGCGACTGCGCCCAACGCAACCGGCGCGACCCGAGGGCGACGCGGGGGATGAGTCCACGCCCGTACCGGGCACATCCACAGAGCGCCGCGCGAGACCACCGGCCGAGCCCGCTCCATGGGTCCGCGAGTTCAAGCGCTCGCCGACGCTGACCCTCCTCACCGGCTACGGCGCGATCCTCATCGTCCTCGTCGCCGTGGGCGTCCTGCCGGTCGACTTCCTCGTCCCTGGCGTCGCGCTCCTCGCGGTCGTGGGCTACGGCGAGATCCGTCCGATCCTTGCGGAGCGGCGCCTCGCGCGTGTCGGGCGCGTCGTCCCCGGCGTCGTCACCGCGATGACCCCGCGCCGCCGCATCCGCAAGCACAAGCACGAGGCGACGTGGACGATGGACTACCGATTCCCGTTCGAAGGCCGAACGATGGACGGCCGGACCCGCGGGCTCCCGTACGCCGTCGTGCATGGGATCGAAGTCGGCGACCCGCTGCCGATCCACGTGGACCCGGACCGGCCCGAGCGCAACGCCTGGATCGGGGGCGGCTGAGCGCGGCGACCGGGCGATCGACCGGCGCCAGCGACCGCGCCGCACGGCCTGCGGTGGTACGGTGCCCGGATCGGAGCGACACGCCACGGGGAGACACGAGATGGCGACGGGCAGCGGCACGAAGGACGATCCCTGGGTCCTGAAGACCCCACCCGGCTCGAGCGAGTACTCGATGTGGATCGACGAGGCGGCCGACCCGCCGGCGATCGTCTGCCAGGTCGGCTCGACCCAGCTCCGCTACGACAAGCGGGCGATCGACGATCTCCACGCGATGCTGAAGGCGCACGGCGACTGGATGCCCCTCGGCGGCGCCGACGAGCAGAAGCCTG
>JBFKVO010000216.1:0-3331 GCA_041639095.1 Candidatus Limnocylindrales bacterium
CCGCTTCGATTCGCTCGCCATCCGGGGCGTCAGTCGGTCGCCACGGCGTCCGTCGGGCGTGCCCGGACGACCGCCACCGGGATGCCGGCCACGCGGTGCAGCTGGTCGAACTCGATGTCGAAGCCGGCCGCGGCGATCGTGGCGGCGACCGGGATCGGCCGGCAATCGACGATCTCCGGGAAGAGGCGGTGGGCGACCCCGTAGAGCCGGGCAACGGGCCCGCGGTCCTCCTGCTCGTCGAGGGCGACGACGACGAGTCGCCCATCCGGCCGCAGCACGCGTCGGACCTCCGCCAGGAGCGCGCGACGGTCGTCGTCGTCCATCGATTCGAGGACGAACGACAGGAATGCACCGTCAGCGTAGTCTCCCGCGAGCCCCGATGCAGTGCCGTCGCCGACATGGACCGTCACCCATGGGCCGAGACCGTCGGTCGCGAGCCGCTCACGTGCGCGGTCGACCATCCGTGGCGCGAGATCGATCCCGATCACGCGCCCTTCCGTCCCGACCATCCAGCCGAGATCGGCCAGGGCGCTCCCGGTCCCGCAGCCGAACTCGACGATCGTCTCGGCGGGCAGCGCGTCGAGCCGCCGCAGGCCCGCACACCGCGCATCCTTCTCGAAGCGCTCGGCGATGGCGTCGTACCAGCGCGCGAGGAGGTCGTACACGCGGCGGGTCGTCCGGCGCCGCCGGGCGCGTTCGTCACGTTCCACGTTTCGCGGGTCCGGCCGGAACGCGACAGCCCGGAGGACGGCGAGACGCTCCGGTGCCGCGCGCTCGATGCCGTCGACCTCCATCCCGGCGAGCTCCTCGACGATCGCACGCGACCACGGGTTGCGCTTCACGTACTCGCGGAGTGCCTCGTACGTCTCGGCCGGCTCGAGGATGCGCTGGACGGGCCGGTAGCGACGGCCGCCGGTCTCGATCCGGAGCGCCGGCTCGGCCACGAGGTTGCGGTACCACTGCGTCCGGTCGCCCCAGCCGGCGGTGACGACGCTCTCGAAGGTGTCGGGATCGAAGCGAACGGCCTCGACGACGGTATGGCGGATCGCGCCCGTGCGCCGTCCACGGTGGGTGATGAGCAGGAAGCGGGTCCCGAAGATCCGTCCCAGGCCGAGCCGATAGATGAGGAGCGGGACGTCGAAGAACCAGCGCATCAGCCGGCCCGGTGGCCGGCGCGGATACGCTCCCACGGGAGCCGGCGTCGGCTGGGCCGGGATCGCTGCGGCATCGGCGGTCGGTGGCTGCTCGCGACCCGCCTCGGCGGGATGTGAGTCAGGGGTCGCGCGTGTGCGCTTGCGGGGAGGTGGAACGGTCAGCGTGCCGGTCATGGTGCGCCTCGCATGCGTCGATCGTGGCCGCCGCGGCGCCGCGCGCGCCCGGTCCGGCACGCGAACGAACGGCCCGGAGGGATCCACGCTCGTCGTCCTTGATGTGATCTCGGACTCCGTTCGTTTCGACCTCTCCGGGCCACGCATCACGCTACGCCGGCCACATCCAACCCCACAGGGCCGAACGGCATGTCCGCGCGGTACGGAGGTCCCGACCGCATCGGCGGCGACCGACCGAAGGGGTGGCGGTGACGGCGTGCGGTAGAATGCCGGCGCACTGGCGAGTGGCCAAACGGTAAGGCACCTGACTCTGGATCAGGGGATTGAAGGTTCGAATCCTTCCTCGCCAGCCAATCCCTTCGCCGCGATGACCGCTGATCCTGCCTGCCGCTTGCGTTCGCGTCCTAGGCTGGAAGGGCGATGACCGAACCATCCGAAGGGCCGACGTACAGCGAGGAGTTCTGGCGGGAGGTCCTCACGAAGGGCGATCCGACCGAGCGCAGGCTGCGCCGGTTCTTCAGCCGCATCCCCCACGGCCCACGCTGCCGGATGTGCGCGGCGCCGTTCGAGGGGGTCGGGGCGCCCGTCATGCGCCTGCTGGGCCGACGCCCGTCCGGGTACAACCCGACGATGTGCACGAGCTGCTTCGAGTTCACGACGTCCCATCGCGGCGGGGCGGAGATCGAGGCCAGCTTCCTGTTCGCCGACATCCGCGGCTCGACCACGATCGCCGAGGGGATGTCGCCTGCCGAGTTCCGCGGCCTGCTCGACCGGTTCTACTCGACGGCGTCGAACGTCGTCTTCGCGCACGACGGCAATATCGACAAGTTCGTCGGCGACGAGCTGGTCGCGCTGTTCCTGCCGAACCTGACCGGCGATCGCCACGCGGAGCTCGCCGTCCAGGCGGCTCGTGCGCTCTTCGCCGAAACCGGGCACGGCGCGTCGGAGGGGCCGTGGGTCCCGCTCGGGGCGGGCGTCCATACCGGTCTCGCCTGGGTGGGGGCCGTGGGCGACGGGCCGCACGTGGAGCTGACCGCGCTCGGGGACTCGATCAACACGACGGCGCGCCTCGCCGCGGCCGCCGGCCCCGGCGAGATCCTGGTGACGACCGCGGCCGCCGGTGCCGCCGGTCTCGACGGCGAGTTCGAGCGTCGCAGTCTCGAACTCAAAGGCAAGGAGCACCCGACCGAGGTCGTGGTCCTGCGCGCCTGACGCGCTCGACCCTCAGCGCGGACCTCGTCGCGTCCCGGCGTCCGAGTCAACCGCCTCCGAGAAGCCCATCCGGAGGCGATCGATGACGAGGCGCGCCCGGAGATGGCGGTGGGCATCGAGCATCGACTCGCCGGGTCCGAGGGTCTCGAACGACATCAGGCCGTGGCGGTAGCGAAGTCGGATCCCGACGGTCCGCGCGTCGTCCGGCTCGTCCGGGACGACGGTCACGCGGTCGATCTCGAGGATCTCGACGCCGGTGCCGAGGATCCGCTCCGCATCGTCGGCGACCTGGAGGAGGTTCGCCTCATCGGACTCGAACACGAGGTCCTGCGGCACGTCGTCGCTCGATGGCGGTGTCGGTGCCGACGGTCCGGTTCCGGGGTTCATGGCTTAGCGCCGAGCGTACTCCGGGCGGTCGAGCCGGGCGTCTCGCCCGAGCCTAGCCTCGTGCGCCCCATCCGATCGCGCCACTGCTCGTTGAAGGTGAAGAGGAACCGGTCCTGGCGCGGATAGACGCCGTGGGTGAACGCGCGCGACGTGACGCCCGTCTGGGCGCGCTCGACGACCGCCCAGTCCTGGCGGCTGACGAGGTCCCAGAAGTCGACGACCGCCGCGGGATCGAAGCTTGGCGCGGCGATCGTCTCGGGCCGGAAGAGGAACTCGGACACGACGGTCGTGTGCGCCGGGCCGCGCGGGATCAGCAGGTACGTCATCAGCGCGTCGGGGTGGAGGTTCGTCATCAGGTTCGGGAACTGGAACGTGCCGTAGTACATCGAGTAGTCGGCCGGGCG
>JBFKVO010000217.1:0-3324 GCA_041639095.1 Candidatus Limnocylindrales bacterium
CCTCGGCGTTCGCCTCGAGCGCCGGGGTCGCACGCCACTCGCCCGTCCGGTCCTCGCCGATGACGGCCACGATCGCATCGACGATCTCGAGGCGCTCGAGGATCGTGTTGAGCGCGGCCTCGAGCGCCGGTCCGACATCGTCGATCGTCGCCACCGGATGGAGCGCGAGTGCGAGGGACGCGGGCGAGTTGATCACCGTCGAGACGAGCTCCGCCTCCGTCGTGCGAGGCACGCCGGCCGAGCGGCGATTGTACGCCGCCCGCGTCCCACTTCACTGGTGATTCGACACAGCGCTGGCGGGCCCCTTTCGTGGATGCCGACCGTACCGGCTCCCGACGAGCCGCTGCTACCGTCGCGCCGTCATGTCACCGGTGGGGACCCCTCGATGATCGGAGACGTCGTCATCATCGGCGGCGGCATCGTCGGTGCCGCCACTGCCTACGAGCTGGCCCGCCGTGGCGTGGGCGTGGTCCTGCTCGAGGCATCGCGTCTCGGCGACGGTGCGACGGGGCGGAATCTCGGGTACGTCTGGGTCCACACCCGGCGACCGGGACCCGAGCTCGATCTCGTGATGGACACGCGGCGACGCCTCCCGCTCCTCGGGGACGAGCTCGACGCGACGTTCGATCTGCGTCTCAACGGAGGCATCAGCTTCTACTCGGACGAACGGCAGGCGCCAGCGATCCGCGAGTTCGTCGAGCGGCGCACCGCCGAGGGCGTGGACATGCGCCTGCTCGACGGTGACGACGCGCGTGCGCTCGCGCCGATCCTGCCCGAGACGGTCCTCGGCGCCACGTTCTGCCCGCTCGACGCGCAGATCGATTCGCGCAAGCTCGTCCGGGCCTTCGCGCTCGCGGCGCAACGCCACGGGGCACGTGTCCTGGAGGGCGCCACGGTGCGCGGGATCCGCACGTCACGGGGGCGGGTCGTGGGGGTCGACGCGGACGCGGGCCGCTTCGACGCGGGCGAGGTCGTCCTCGCGACCGGGGCGTGGTCCCCGCCGGTGGCACGACCGTTGGGCGTGGACCTGCCGATCCACCCGATGCGTCTCCAGGTGCTCCAGACGGAGCCGCTGCCACCCCAGCTCGACCATCTCCTGTACGGGGCCGCGGCCCTGAAGCAGTACGCGATCTTCCGCGAGCTGCCGTCGTTCCGGGTCGAGGACTTCCGGACCCGCGCGGAGGAGGAGTTCGGCCAGGCGCTCCTGACCTCGGCATGCCAGCGGGCGGACGGTTCGTTCCTGCTCGGGTGCGCGATGGACTACCCGGGCCTCGAGTGGCACCCGGACCTGTCCGGCGTCGCGATGGTCGCCGGCGCTCTCCAGTCGGAGCTGCCGGCGCTCCGCGGGGCCCGCTTCGCGCGTGCCTGGGCCGGCATCCTGCCGTTCACGGCCGACAACCTCCCGATCATCGACCGCGTGCCGGGCCTGCCGGGGCTCTTCGTGGCCGCCGGACACGTGTTCGGGAACGGGGCCGGCCCGACGACCGGCCGGATCGTCGCCGCGATGCTGTGCGGGGAGGAGCCCGTCATCGATCCCGCGCCATTCGCGTTCGGCCGCTCGTCGCTCGACGCTCCGGGCGTCGAGAGCACCTGGTGACCGAGGAGGGAGGAAGAGCAGCGTGAGTCGCCGGATCGCGTTCATCAACCCGTTCGGCACGCCCGTCTACGACGCGATCATCGAAGAGACGCTCGTTCCCTATGCCGCGAGCGACACCGACGTCGACGTGATCCACATCGACGGCGTGCCCGCCAACATCGACTACTACTACCCGAAGCACCTCATGGAGCTCGCCATCTTCCGCGAGGTCCGCCGGCTCGAGGAGGCCGGATACGACGCGATCGTCGTGGGTTGCTGCTACGACCCGGGGGTGCGGGTGGCGCGTGAGCTCGTGGACGTCCCGGTCGTCGGGCCGCTGGAGGCGGCCCTCAACCATGCGTCGTACTTCGGGCACCGGTTCACGGTCGTCACCGATCACCGCAAGGCCGTCCCCTGGCTGGAGGACCTCGTGCGGCTCCACGGGGCGACGAACTGTCGGGCCGTGCGCGCGATCGACTGGTATGTCACCGACATGATCAAGGACCCGACCGCGGTCGCCGACGACGCCGCCGCCACGGCGCTCGACGCCCTGCGTGACGACGGGTCGGAAGTCGTCATCCTGGGCTGCACGATCATCGCCGGCTGCCTCGAGCGCGAGATCATGACGACGGGCCGCCACCGCCAGCTCCCGATCCTCAACCCGAACCTGCTCGCGCTGAAGGCGGCCGAGACGCTCGCCGACCTCCACCGGCACGGGAAGTACTCGATCGGCCGGAGCGGCTTCTACCAGCGCCACGAGGAGCACGATCCGGCCGAGGCGGCCGAGGTCTGGCGACGCTGGCGCCTCGTGGACGTCGAAGCCGACGACGGTCCCGAGGAGCGGCCGTGAGCCCGCGGGTCGCTGCGGTCGCCGACATCGCCGAGCGGGTCGTCCGCGAGTATCTCGGCGTGGCGGAGGGGGAGCGCTTCGTCGTCGTCGTCGACCAGCGCACGGACGTCGAGATCCCGCGCGAGCTGGCGCGCGTCGCGGGCGAGATCGGCGCCGACACGGCCGTCGTCACGATCGGCGCCCGGCCGCGGAGCGGCGCCGAGCCGCCGGCCACGGCGGCCGCGGCGATGGCCGCCGCCGACGTCGTCCTGTGTGCCGCGAGCACGTCCCTGTACCACACGCGGGCGAAGGCCGATGCCCAGCGGGCGGGTGCTCGCGGTGTCTTCAACGCGCCCCATCGCGCCGACGCCTGGCGAACCGGAGCGATGACGGCCGACTTCTTCGCGATCCGGCGCCGCGCCGAGCGGCTCGCCGAGCTCCTGCGGGCGACTCGCGAGCTCCGCGTCACGTCGCCGGCCGGCACGGACCTCCGCGCGGTCGTCGAGGGCCGCGAGCCGATGGCCTGGCTGACGGGGATCTGCCGGAGCCCGGGCGAGGTGTCGGCGCTCCCCGGAGGCGAAGTGTCGCTGCCGCCGCTCGAGGGCACCAGCGAGGGGGTCGTCGTCTGGGAGCGGGTCGCCTCGGACCTGGGCGTGCTGGACGACCCCGTGGAGATCGCCGTCCGGGGCGGGCGCGCGGTCGACGTGGGTGGCGGATCCGCGGCGCACCGCCTCCGACGGATCCTCGACGAGATCCGCGACGCCGACAACATCGGCGAGATCGGGATCGGGCTCAATCCGGAGGCGCGCATCGCGGAGGACATCACCGAGGCGAAGAAGGCGTTCGGGACGGTCCACGTCGCCCTCGGCGACTCGGCCAACGAGTACGGCGGGCTCGTCGAGAGCGAGGTCCACCTCGA
>JBFKVO010000218.1:0-3323 GCA_041639095.1 Candidatus Limnocylindrales bacterium
ATCGACCGACTCGATGGCGATCCAGCGGAGCGGCTCCCCGTCGCGAGCGGCGCGTACGCCGGCGCGCAGGTCGGCGTCGGTCTTGCCGACCCCTTCGAGCGCGACCCGCTCGTTCGGCAGACCCGCACGGCGAGCGATCGCCCACTCGCCACGCGACACCACGCTCGCCCCGAAGCCGAGCGCCGCCACGCGCCCGACGATCGCGGACACGTCGTTCGCCTTGACGGACAGCATGCGCAGCAACGGATCCGGGAACGCCGCGGTCACCGCTGCCGCCGACCGTGCGAGCTCGGCCGCGTCGGTGACGAAGACCGGGGTGCCGAACCGGCGCGCCGCCTCCCGCAGCGCCGCGGGATCCGGGCTCACGGGCACGGCCTCGGCGCCGGGCCGGCGGAGGGCGGCGGGCGGCGGATCGGTGGTCGTGCGGCTACGTGATGATCTTCCGGCCGAGGTTCAGGAGGGACAGGGCGGTCGACACGAGGCTGATGACGATCGAGCCGAGGAACGCGCCGACGATCACGTCCGCGGTGAAGTCGGGCGGGAACGTGTCGATCCGGAAGCCGAGCGAGAACAGGTCCGACACGAAGGCCGTGACCAGCAGCATCGCGGCGTTGATCACGAATGCGACCGCGCCGAGGGTCATGATCGTGATCGGGAACGCGAGGAGCTGGACGATCGGCTTCAGGTAGCTGTTGACGAGCGCGAGGATGAGCGCGACCGCGCCGAGCTTCCACCAGTCGTCCCCGAAGTCGAAGACGAGCTGCGGGATGAGCTGGATCGCGACGTACACGCCGACGGCGTTGATCGCGACCTTGATGAGGAGATCGGTCATCGAGGGCGTCTCCAGGAGCGGGATCCGTCCGCCCGATCCGGCCCGGTGCCCCGGTCCGGCTCGTGCGCCCCGATGATGGCAGACGCGTCCAGTCCCGGGGAGGGTTGTCCCTAGCGGAGGAGGAAGCCGGTCCCGAGCGGGTCGCGCGGGTCGAGGACGAACTCGTGGCTGCCCGTGCGGAAGGCCGAACCATCGATCTCGGTGATCACGGTCGGGTGGTCGCCGACGCGTGGCCCCTCCCCGGTGATGCGGCCACCGAACACGGAGTCCACGATCGACCGGTGACGGAGGAGCGCGTCTCGCCGCAGCGCGCCGTCGGCGTCGAGCAGCGCAAGTCGGGCCGACGTCCCGCTGCCGCACGGCGAGCGGTCCACCTCGCCATCCGCGAACACGGTGACGTTGCGCTGGACGAGGTCGGCCCCCGGTTCGTCCGGCTCGGCCTGCCAGTAGATGACGCCGTAGATCCCGCGCATCTCGGGCTCGTCGGGGTGGACGACGTCGAGGGCGGTCTCGAGCGCCGGCCGCAGCTCCCGCAGGAGGGCGATGAGCGCCGGCAGGCTGGCACGCGACACGTCGAGACCGATCGCGCGGGCGTCGATCGACGCGTAGAAGGCGCCGCCGTAGGCGACGTCGAGGGTCAGCTCCCCGCGCGACGTCGGCACGGCCACGGCGCGGGCGAGGACGAAGGCCGGGACGTTGCGGAAGCGGACGCTCTCGACGCGGCCGTCGGACCCGATCCGCGCGACACACGGCAGCCGCCCCGAGGGCACGTCCACGACGACCTCGGTCTCCGCCCCGTCCGCGGGGATCCGGCCGGTCTCGATCGCCCAGGTCACGAGCGCGATCGTCCCGTGCCCGCACGCGGTCGAGTAGCCCTCGTTGTGGAAGAAGACCACCCCGAGGTCCGCGCCGTCGTCGTTCGGCGGGACGACGTACGCGCCGTACATGTCGGCGTGGCCGCGCGGTTCGTCGATGAGGAGGTGGCGGACGTCGTCGAGGTGCTCGGCGACCCAGCGCCGGCGCTCGAGGATCGTCCGGCCGGGGATCTCGGGCACGCCGTCGACCACGATCCGGAACGGCTCTCCGGCCGTGTGGTAGTCGGCGGTTCGGATCGTTGGCGTCATCGGGCGGCCGCGGCGTCGCGCGAGCCGGCGAGCCTGGCGCGGAGTCGCGCCTCGACCGCCGGCCAGTCCTCGACCGTCACGCTGTACCACGCCGAATGACGGAGCGGCGCCTCGGGCATGACCGCGTGGTTCCGGAACACGCCCTCGAACGTCGCGCCGATGCCGAGGAGCGCCGCGCGCGAGCGCTCGTTGCGCGCGTCCGTCTTGAATTCGACGCGATTGGCGCCGAGCGTCTCGAACGCGTGCATGAGCTGGAGGAGCTTCACCTCGCGGTTCGCGCCGGTCCGCTGCCAGGCGGTCGCGACCCAGGTCCAGCCGATCTCGAGGCGGCGGTTCTCGGGCGAGATGTTCAGGAACCGGGTGCTGCCGATGGGCCGACCGGTCGCGCGCTCGATCGTCGCGAACGGGACCTCGGTCCCGGCGGCCGCGCTCGCCAGGGCGGCCCCGAGCCAGGCCTCGAGGCCCGCGCGGTCCGTCGGTCGCGCGGTCGTCCAGCGCCAGATCTCGGGATCGAGCGCCACCTCGGCGAGGCCGTCGAGGTGCTCACGGCCGAGGGGTTCGAGGCGGACGTGCTCGCCGTCGAGGACGACGGGGACCGCCCACGGCGGGGCGGCGGGATCGTAGCGGGGCTCCGAGCGCGTCACGGACCCGATGGTAGCCGGGCCGCTAGACTCGGGGCGACGCCGCGGCACCCCGCCGGGCGGCCGACGACGACCGGGGATCCCATGACCCAGCCAGCTACCGAGTTCGACGCGTTCTTCCGGGAGTACTTCGCGCTCGACCCGGTCCATGCGACCGACGCCGGCGAGCACGCCCACGACGGGCGCTGGCCGGAGCTCGGCGAGGCGGGCCGGCAGGCGCGGATCGCGTTCGCGGACCGCTGGACCGGGCGGCTCGAAGCGCTCGACGGCGACGGGGCAGGCGGACTGTCACCGGACGATCGGGTCGACCGCGACGTCCTCCTCGGCGAGCTCGCGGCGATGCGTTTCGGCGAGACCGAGCTGCGCGAGGACGCCTGGAGCCCGCTCGCCTGGGTCGAGCTCGTCGGGAGCGGGCTCTTCCTGCTCCTCGCCCGCGAGTTCGCGCCGCTCGACACGCGGCTCGCATCCTTCTTGGAGCGGCTCGAGGGGCTGCCGCCCGTGCTCGAAGCGGGCCGCGAGGCGCTCGTGGGCGCGGACGGGCGCCCGGTCTCGCGGCTTCATACCGAGGCGGCGCTCGAGCAGCTTCCGGGGATCGGCTCGCTCATCGACGACGCGCTCTCCCAGGCGCAGGAAGGACAGGTCGACGTTTCCATCCGGGACCGGTTGGCGGCCGCGGCCGGGACAGCCCGTGACGCACTGGTGGCCTTCGAGGCACATCTCCGCGAC
>JBFKVO010000219.1:0-3289 GCA_041639095.1 Candidatus Limnocylindrales bacterium
CCGCTGGCACGCGTGCGGCCTGTTCCAGGTGCGGGCCGCATCCGGGGCCGGCGGCTAGCGCGCCGCGGCGACGTTCGCGTGTCGCCGCTCCTACGTCCTAGCGCAGGACCGCGACGGCCGCCTCGACGGTGAGGCGCCCCTCGTAGAGCGCCCGACCCACGATCGCGCCCGCGCAACCGAGCGCGCGAACCGCGAGCAGATCCGCGACGCTCGACACCCCACCCGACGCGACGACGCGACCCCGCCCGAGCGCGACGAGGCCCTCGAGCAGCCGGAGGTCCGGCCCCTCGAGCAGTCCGTCCCGGTCGATCGCCGTGACCGCGAAGGTCGTCACGCCGGCATCCGCCTGTGCGCGGACCGCCTCGTCGGGCGGCACTCCGGCTGCCCCGGCGCGCCAACCCTCGCCGAGGGCGAGCCCGTCCCGGACGTCGATCGCCACGACGATCCGGTCGGACCCGTGGCGGGCCACCAGGCGGGCGCTGAATCCGGGGTCCCGGAGGGCCGCGGTGCCGACGACGACCCGGGCGGCCCCGTCCGCGAGCGCGGCCGCGACGTCCGCCTCCGTTCGGAGACCGCCGGCTACCTGGACGCGAGCGGTCGACCCGATACCCGCGACGACGCTTCGTACGGTCGACGCCTGCCGCCGCTCCCCTGCCCTCGCACCGTCGAGATCGACGACGTGGATCCACTGCGCGCCGGAACGGACGAACGAACGCGCGACGGCTGCCGGATCGTCCCCGTACGCGGTCGCGCGATCGAAGTCGCCCTCCCGAAGACGCACGACCCGGCCCTCCAGGAGGTCGATCGCCGGGAGCAGGTCGAAGGCGCTTGCATCCGTCATGTCGGCATGCTAGCGTATTAGCACGTTACTACGCTAGCACGCTATTACAGCGAGGTTCTTCGACCGATGGCGACGGTACCGACCGACGACGATTGGCGCACCCCGCACGTGGCCGCGCTCGTCGACGCCCTCCTTCGCCTTGAAGACCGCGACGAGGCGGAGCGCTTCCTGCGCGACCTGTGCACGCTCGGCGAGATCCGCGACATGGCCCAGCGCTGGGCGGTCGTCAGGCTCCTCGACCAGGGGCTGCACTACGCGGAGATCTCCACGCTCACCGGCGCGAGCACCGCGACGATCACCCGGATCGCGTCCTGGCTTCGCCATGGCGAGGGTGGCTACCGCGCGATGCTCGACAAGCTCGCGGCGACCCGATGACGGACTCCCTCCTCGTCCGCGGCGATGGCTCCTCCCCTGCCCCGACGTCGATCGAGCGTGCGCTGCCGCGGACGGAACGTCTCCGTCTCGCGCTCCCGAACAAGGGACGCCTCCAGGCGCCGGCGCTCCGCCTGCTCCACGACGCGGGCCTGGTCTTCGACGAGCACGATCGCAGCCTCGTCGCGCACGTCGAGAACATGGCGCTTGACATCCTGTTCGTGCGCACGAACGACGTCATCGAGTTCGTCGCCGACCGCGTGGCCGACCTCGGCATCGTCGGGGAAGACCTGCTCGCCGAGGCCGGCAGCGATCTGCCCCGGCTGCGGCCCCTGGGCTTCGGCCAGTGCCGGCTTGCCGCGGCGGTCCCGAACGACGCGCCGCCGCAGGCGGTCGAGGACCTCGCGGGCATGCGCGTCGCGACCGCCCACCCGCGCACCGCGACCACGTACTTCGCGGCTCGCGGGATCGCCGTCGAGATCGTGCCACTGTCGGGCGCGGTCGAGGTGGCGCCCCGGCTCGGGCTCGCCGACGCGATCGTCGACCTCGTCTCGACCGGGTCGACGCTCGCGATGAACGGGCTCCGTCCCATCGGCGACCTGCTCGCTTCCCAGGCTGTGCTCGTCGCCAGCCCCGACGCCACCGAGCGTCGCGCGGCCGAGATCGGGGCGATCGACACGATGCTCCAGTCGGTCATCGCCGCGCGCTCCAAGAAGTACCTGATGATGAACGCCCCGGCCGATCATCTCGCGGAGCTCGAGTCGCTCCTGCCCGGCCTCGAGTCGCCGTCGGTGATCCCGCTCGCGCATCCGGGGATGATCGCGATCCACAGCGTCGTCGATGCCGACGAGGTGTGGGGCCTCCTGCCCCGCCTCAAGGACGCCGGAGCCTCGGGCATCCTCGTCCTGCCGATCGAGAAGGTGGTCCCGTGACCGTCGAGGATCGCGGCGGGGCGACGACCTCGACGTTCCGGCTCCGTCGCCTCGACCTGAGTGTCGGGACCGCAGACCCCGACGCCGTCGCCGACTGGCGGCGGCTCGTGCGCCGCGGGGCGGCCCCCGACCTCGAGGTGCGCGCGACCGTCCGCGGGATCATCCACGACATCCGTGCGGGAGGGGCCGCTGCCGTCCGCGACGCGAACCGCCGCTACGGAGGCGGGACGCGCGACGGCTCGCTCGTCATCGAACCGCCGGCCATGGCAGCCGCACGCGATGCCCTCGACCCCCGCGTCCGCGATGCCCTCGAGACCGCGATCGCGCACGTCCGCCGGTTCGCCGAGCCGCAGCGGCCGGCGACCGTCCGGGTCGAGACCGCGCCCGGGATCGAGATCGAGCGCCGCTGGACGCCGCTCACCTCGGTCGGCGCCTACGTGCCGGGCGGCAGCGCCCCGTATCCGTCGTCGCTCGTCATGACCGTGGTCCCGGCACGGGTCGCCGGCGTCGGGACGGTCGTCGTCGCGACCCCGGCCGGCCGAGACGGGACGGTCGATCCCGTCCTGCTCGGGGCGGCCGGCCTCCTCCAGGTTGACGCGATCGTCGTCGCAGGCGGCGCGCAGGCGATCGCCGCGCTCGCGTTCGGCCTGCCGGCCGCGGGCGTCGCCCCCGTGGATCGGATCGTCGGCCCGGGCAACGCCTGGGTGACCGCCGCGAAGATCGAGCTCGTGGGCGAGATCGGGATCGACCTGCCCGCGGGACCGTCCGAGGGCATGGTCCTGGCCGGTCCCGACCGCGACCCGGCCGTCGTGGCCGCCGACCTCATCACCCAGGCCGAGCACGGGCCGGACTCGCCCGCGTACCTCGTGACGACGGATGGCCGGTTCGCCGATGCGGTGGAGCGAGCCCTCGCCGAACAGCTCGCGGCGTCGCCCCGGCGCGAGATCCTCGAGCGCTCGCTCGGGGAGCACGGCCGGATCGTCCTCGCCGCGGACCTCGAGGCGGCGATCGGCCTCGTGAACGAATACGCGCCCGAGCACCTCTCGGTCGACATCGATCCGCTGGAAGAGACCGTCGGTCGGCTCACGAGCGCCGGTTCGATCTTCGTCGGACCATGGGCACCCGAGTCCGCCGGTGACTACGC
>JBFKVO010000220.1:0-3284 GCA_041639095.1 Candidatus Limnocylindrales bacterium
CCGCCCATCCCGGCCTCAGAGCCCGAGCTGGGCGAGCCTGGTGATGAGGGGCGTCGCGTCGTGGGTGTCGCGGCGGCCGAGGACGATCTCCTCGCGGATCAGCCCGTCGCCGATGACGAGGACGCGGTCGGCGTAGGCGGCTGCCTTCGAGTCGTGGGTGACCAGGACGATCGTCTGGCGCCGGGCGACACAGGACAGCCACAGCGCGTCGAGGATCTCCGAGCCGGTCGTGTAGTCGAGGTTCCCCGTCGGCTCGTCGGCGAGGAGGATCGAGGGCGCGGTCACGAGCGCCCGCGCGACCGCGACGCGCTGGCGCTCGCCGTTCGAGAGCTGATCTGGCCGGTGGCGCGCCTTGTCGGCCAGGTCGACGAGCGAGATCGACTCGCGGACCCGGGCGGCGTCCGCGTCGGTGAGCCCGCCGCCGATCGTGAACGGCAGCGCGACGTTCTCGGTGACGTCGAGCAGCGGGATGAGGTTGAACGACTGGAAGACGAAGCCGGTCTTCTCGCGCCGGACGCGGGTGACCGCGTCGTCGTCGAGTTCGCTGATCACCTCGCCCTCGAGCACGACCGACCCCGACGTCGGGCGGTCGAGGCCGCCGAGGAGGTGGAGGAGGGTGCTCTTGCCGCTGCCCGACGGACCCATGAGCGCCACGAACTCGCCCTCCTGAACGGAGAGGGACACGCCGCGCAGCGCGTCGACGTGCGTCTCGCCGAGCCGATAGCGCTTCGTGAGGTCGCGGGCCTCGAGGATCGGCTGGGTCATGCCGGACGCCGGCACCGGGTCGGGTCGCGTCGCGGGGACGGGCGGCGCGGGACTGGCATCGTGCGCAGTGTACCCGTGACGCCAGCCGCGGTCGGGCCACGCGGAGACGTCGCCGCCCGCGTCGGAGCGAGCGTCCCTGGTACGGCCGGGCCGCGTGCGGGCGGCCTCGTCCATTCGCGGTGTCGTCATCCGCCGAGGAAGATCCCGGTGATGCCGCCCACGATCGTCTGGTAGAGGCCCGGCGACGCGTGCGCCTCCGTGACGCGGAGCGGTGGGCGGAATACGACGGCGATCCCCTCGGAGCCCTTGCCACCGATGCCGCGGCCGCCGGTGCCGGCCCCCTGGGCGCGGCTCGTGGACTGCGCCACGGCTGGTCCGTCCGACGGGTCGGGCACGGAGAACGGGGTCGCCCCCGGTGTCGGGCGGAGCGGCGGGTCGGTCGGGTCGGGCGTCTCGGTCGGCGCGGGCGTCGGCGGATCCGTGGGCGGCGGCGTCGGGGCCGGCGTGATCGCGGGCAGGGGCGCAGGTGCGGGCTTGGCGGTGGGCTTCGGCGTGGGCTTCGGGGTCGGCGCGGCCGTCGGCTTGGGCGTGGGCTTCGGGGTCGGCGCGGCCGTCGGCTTGGGCGTGGGCTTCGGGGTCGGCGTCGGCGACGAGCCGCACTTGTCGACGAAGATCACCGTCCACATCTTCTTGCCGGTCGGGCCCTTGTAGGCACCGATCCCGACGAGGTCCCAGGCGGAGCCGAGGATGTTGCCCCGGTGCCCTGACGAGTCCATGAACATCTGGTGGATCGCGGCGGTCGCCGTGTCGTCCGGGTAGTTGTTCCAGCCGATGTTCTCCCCGGCGAGCTTGAAGCAGTAGCCGGCCGCCTGCATCTCGTCGAACACCTTGTGTCCGTCGGGCGGGATCGAGTGGCTGAAGTAGTTGCGCTCGATCATGTCCTTGCTGCGAGAGCGCGCGAAATCGCGCAGCTTCGCGTCGACGACGAGCGCCTTGAGGCCGGCGTTCGCGCGAGCCTGGTTGTGGAGGGCGAGGAGCTCCTGCTCGGACGCCGACGAGAACGTGCCGGAGTCCCACGCCGCGACGGGCTGCGGCGCGAGGAACCCGACGGTGGTCAGGGCGAGCGCGAGAGCCAATCCGACGGCGACGGCCTGTCGAGTCTGGACGAGCACCGGGTGCCGGGCCGGCGTATCGCGACGCGCGGCAGGCTGGAAGGCGGGGCGATCGTCGGTGGTCCGACGCTCGGTCGGACGCGGCCACGTCGTCCCGCGGTTGGCGCTCGTTGGAAGCATCGCCTGGCGATCCCCATGACTCCACAGGGCCGTCCCGCGGATGGCGCGACCGTACGGGCGATCGGGCGACCGGGGCCGCCGTGCGAAGGTCCCGAGCCGGCCGGCGATGGGTACCGGTTTTCATACGGAAGCCCACTCGACCCCACCGGTCCGACCGTTGCATGGGCGCACCAGCCGCCGCCGCGGCGTCGCGCACCTGGGCTCAGCGGGGCGTGCCGCCGTCCCCGACCGCCACACCGCGCAGGGCGTCGACGGTCTGCCAGTGAAGGAGCCGCACCGCGAGGAGCACGGTCAGGGCCGCCCCGACGAGGAGCGCCGCCGTGACGATCGCCGTGTCGAGTCGGCCGGCGCCGAACTCCGCGTACACGAGGAGGGGCATCGTCTGGGTCGTCCCGAGGACGCTGCCGGCGAACAGGATCGTCGCGCCGAACTCGCCGAGGGCCCGCGCCCAGGTCATCACCATCCCGGCGGCAAGCGCGCTGCCGGCGAGAGGCGCCGTCACGGTCCGAAAGACCGCGAGCTCGTCCGCGCCGTCGACGCGGGCGGCATCCTCCAGATCGCGATCCACGGCCCGGAAGCCGGACCGGGCCGAGCGCACGTAGAACGGCGCGGCCACGAACGTCTGGGCCAGGACGACAGCGACGGTCGTGAATGCCACCTCCAGCCCGAGCGCGGCGAGCGGCTCGCCGAGGACGCCGCGCCGGCCGAAGACGAGGAGCAGCGCGAGCCCGGCCACGGCCGGCGGGAGGACGATCGGCAGGTCGATGATCGTCTCGATCAGCGCGGCGCCGCGCGGCGGGCGCCGCGCGAGGACCAACGCGACGGGCGTCCCGACGAGGACGGTGAGGACGAGGCTGATCGCGGTCGTCAGGAGGCTGAGCTGGAGCGCCGACGCGATCGCGACAAGGTCGAGCGGGGCGCCCGCCGCGTCGACGATGCCGCGGGCGACGAGCACCGCGACGGGAAGCGCAAGGAAGGTCCCGAGGATCGCGACGGGCACGAGAGCGGCGGGCGTCCCTCGACGCGCCCCGGCCGCCGCGCCCCGGGCCCCGGCGGCCGCGGTCACGGCGAGCCCGCCTCGAACCCGAAGTCGCCGAGGAGCGCGATCCCCTCCGGGCCCGTGAGCCAGGCGAGGAAGCCCGGCGCGAGATCGGGACGTGGCGCGTCGGCGAGGACGACGGCCGCGTACGACACGGGGATCTCGACGCCGGCGGGGAGCGGGACCAC
>JBFKVO010000221.1:0-3283 GCA_041639095.1 Candidatus Limnocylindrales bacterium
AGCGACGAGAAGCTCGGTCGCGAGGTGGTCGCCATCCAGCTCCCGGGCCAGGACAACGTCGCCAACGCCCAGGCGATCGCCGCGACGGTGACCGCACAGGGCTGGTCGCGCGTCGACATCGTCGGCGTGAGCATGGGCGGCCTGTCCGCGCGCCATTACGCGAAGGCGCTGGGCGGGACGGCGACGATCGACGCGTACGTCTCGCTCGGGACGCCGCAGTACGGGATCTGGGCGGCGTGCGTGCTGTCGCAGAGCCAGGGCGGCCAGATGTGCCCGACGAGCAGCTTCCTGCGGGCGCTCAACCGCGGCGACGACACGCCCGGAGACGTCCGCTACACGACGCTCACGAGCCCCGCCGACACGACCGTCCCCTCGAGCGCGACACGGCTCGACGGCGGCGCCTGCTTCGTCTCGATCCCCGGCGTGGCGCACACCGCGTACGAGGAGGACGAGCGCGTCTTCGCCGCGGTCGTCGCCGCGATCGACGGGAGCTGCCCGGGGACGTTCCAGTAAGGCGGGGCCGCGAGGCGCGCAGCCCGGCCGTCGGTCAGGCGCGCTTGCGCTCGAGGTCGAGGAAGGGGAGCTGGACGACCCGGGCCGGGACGCGGCCGCGGCGCCCTTCGACGGTCCACTCGACCTCGACGCGGGAGCCGACTGGCTCGTAGCTGGGCGGCACGGACGCGAGCGCGATCGCCTGCTTGAGGATCGGGCTCCAGCCGAGGCTCGTGACCTTGCCGACCTGGGCGCCGCCGCGCTCCGCGAACACCGGCACCGACGAGCGATCCACTGCGGGTGAGATCGCCGGTGGCAGGCCCTGCGCCGTGTACAGGTCCTCGATCCCGTACCAGTCGAGCTGGAGCCCGACGAGGCGGCGGGGCGGCCCGCCTGCGGCCTGCTCGCGGCGGAGCGCGAGGCGGCCGACGAAGTCTCCCGGCTTGTCGAGCTCGACGAGCCGACCGAGGCCGATCTCGAACGGCGAGTAGTTCTGCTCGGGGTTCACCGCGTGACGGGCGGACGTGTAGTCGACTTCGAGCAGGATGAGCCCCGCCTCCAGACGCACGACGTCGAGGGCGAGCATCCCGGCGGGTCGGATCCCGAACGCGCGCCCGGCGTCGATCAGCGCGTCCCAGGCCTCGACCGCGCGCTCCGTCGCGACCCAGACCTCGTAGCCGAGATCGCCCGTGTAGCCGGTCCGGCTCACGTCGACGGCGATCCGCTTGCGCCCGAGCTTCAGGCGCGACGGGCGCCGGCGGAAGTAGCGCAGGTCGCCGAAGTCCTCGCCGGTCGCGGCCTCGAGGACGGCCCGCGACAGCGGGCCCTGGAGGGCGAGCGCCGCGATCGTCTCGGATTCGTCGGTGACCGTGACGTCGAGACCACGGCTGTTCAACGCGAGCCAGCGCTGCTGCGGGTCGGCGGCGGTCCAGCGGAACGTGCCGTCGTCGAGGGCGTGGACCGTGCCGTCGTCGATGACCTTGCCGTGCTCGTCGCACCACGGCGTGTAGAAGACGCGACCCGGCGTCAGCTTCGTCGCGTCGCGGGTGATCACGCGGTCCACCAGCCGCGCCGCGTCCGGCCCGGCGACGCGGTACTTGTAGAGCGGCGACACGTCGATAAGCGCGGCCGCCTCGCGGATCGCGTTGTACTCGATGTCGTGGGCGTCGGCGTAGGCGCTCGACGCGAAGTAGCCCGACCACTCCCGCCACTGCATCTTGCGGTTGAGCGGCGCGGTGCGCGGGTGGAAGGCGGTGCCGACGCTCACGGTCCGGAGTATGCGCGTTCGCCACGCGTCGGTGGACCCGCGGTCGCGGCTAGCGACTCACGAAGGCTCGGAGCCACTCGGTGGCCCGCGATTGCGCCGGATCGGCCCAAGGCCGAGTCGCGCTGCGGGCAGGCCACGCCCCCGGTCGGGGAGAGGACGCCTTGATCAAGGCGGCTCCGACGTCCGGGGGCGGGGGCCTGCCATCGGTCAGCTGGTCCGGAAGTACTCCTCGCCGAAGCTGTTATAGAGGACGTCATCGGCGGGGTCGTCGTTGCCGCCGTCCTCGAGCCACCAGTCGATCTGTGCGCCGGTGACGAAGGGGAGCGGCACCGTGCCGCACATCGCCGCCGTGATCCTGGTCGCCATCTCCGACCCGTTCACCTTGCCCACGAGGAAGCCGGTGAAGACCGGGGTCGAGGCGCCGGCGCACGCAGTCGTGGCATTGTCGTCGGTCAGGACCGCCTGGATCGTCTTGGCGCCCACGATCGTGAGCGTGACGTTGCTTCCGTCGCCAGGATCGATGCCCGCCCACGATCCCGTGAACGCGGTCGCGGGTCGCGCGGCCAGCGTCGCGGAAGCGAACAGGAGAACCAGGACGGGCAGCAGGCCGACAGTACCGAGAACGCGACGCATGGCTTCACCTCCTTGGATCGGGCCGCGGATCGTCCACGGCCGCATACCCTCCTGAGCGCTCCCGGGGTGCGGAACGTTCCATCTCCGGTGGCCTGCCTCCGCGGGCCGTCCCCGCTCGACCCGATCGGCTCGGGACCGTCCGATCCGTGAGCGGCAGCAAGCTGCCGCTTCCCGTCACGTGGCGGGACGGAGCGGCCGGCCGCCGGTCCGTTCGCTACAGTGCGGGAGGCCCGCCCGGGCCCACGGGGAGGAGTGGCAGACGGTGTCCAGCAGGTACGACGCGATCGTCATCGGCGGCGGCCACAACGGCCTCGTCAGCGCGGCGTACCTCGCCCGCGCCGGACTCCGCACGCTGGTCCTCGAGCAGCGCCACGTCCTCGGCGGGGCGGCGGTCACCGAGGAGCTGTTCCCGGGCTTCCGGTTCTCGGTCTTCAGCTATGTCGTGTCCCTTCTCCGGCCCGAGATCATCCGGGACCTCGACCTGCCGCGCCACGGCCTCGACATCCTCCCGCTCGACGGGACGTTCACCCCGCTCCGCGAGGGCGAGGGCCCGAACGCCGGTGGCGGCGACTACCTGTGGCGCGTGAACGATCACGGCCGGACGGTCCGCGAGCTGCGCCGCTGGTCGCGCACCGACGCGGAGGCGTACGAGGAGTACGGCCAGCTCATGGTCGACATGGCCCGCTTCATCAAGCCGATCCTCGGGATCGTGCCGCCCGACCCGGCGAGCCTCGACCCACGACCGCTCCGCCCGCTCGGCGGCCTGGCGCGCAGCTTCCAGCAGCTGTCCGAGCGCCAGCAGGCCGTGTTCGTCCAGCTGATGACGATGTCCGCGTCGGACTTCCTCGACCAGTGGTTCGAGACGGATCCGCTGAAGGCGACGATGGCGGC
>JBFKVO010000222.1:0-3279 GCA_041639095.1 Candidatus Limnocylindrales bacterium
ACGGCAGCCGCCAGCAACGCCACGCCGATCCTGGCCCGCGCGTACGTGGGGAGATGGCTCGGCCGCGCTCCCACTCGTCGCACGGGATCGACCTCAGCGGCCGGGGATCTCGACGATGACGTTCGTCGCCTTCACGACGCAGACCGCCTCGCGCCCGACCTCGAGGCCCAGCTCCACGACCGCCTCGGCGGTCATCAGGCTCACGAGCCGATGCGGGCCGCTCATCACCTCGACGACCGCGGCGACGCCGTCGCGCTCGACGCGCGTCACGATGCCCTCGAACCGGTTGCGCGCGGACTGGGCGACGATCGGCCTCGGCGCGGACGCCTGCCGCCGCTCGGCGAGCAGCCGGCTCACCTCGGCGATCGGCACGAGGCGCTGCCCGCCACCGCTTCGTCGCGTCGCAAGGCGCCCGTCCGCTTCCCACCGGCGGAGGGTGTCGACCCCGACGCCGAGGAGCTCTGCGGCCTGGCCGATCCGGAGCGTCGCGCCCGTCGCGTCGTCGTTCGTCGCCATCGATAGACATTCTTGTCCAGATGTGCGTCGGTGTCTAGATATCTGACCTCTCCCGGGAAGGCGGGATGCGGGAGGTCTCTCTGCCGGTCCGAGCGCACGAGGCGGGCATCCTCCGCCCGCGCCCCGTTCCGGTACACTGCGCAGGCCCATGCGCTCCCCGGCGGCAGCCGGCGTCGAGCGCGGCGCGATGGTGGCCTTAGCTCAATCGGCAGAGCATCGGATTGTGGCTCCGAAGGTTACGGGTTCAAGCCCCGTAGGCCACCCCACTCCCTTCGATCGTCCGTGGCTCGGATCGGGCGTCAGCCCTCGCTCGGGGTCGTCGCCTCCGGGTCCTGGACCATGACCAGGCTCTCGACGGCGTTGCGCGCGGAGCGGGCGTTGTCCCACGCGCGGCGGAGGCGGCGGATCTCCTCGGGCTCGAGGCCTGCCTCGACGCCGGCGAGATACGCCTTGCGGGCCACCTCGGAGCGCTCGTCGGCCTGCTCGAGATCGGAGCGGAGTTCCTCGACCCGGGTCGCCTGATCGGCGACGGTCTCCGCGGCCGGCGGGCCGGGGCGGTCACTCGTCGCGTCGGTCGTCGCGTGCGGGTCGGTCGTGGTCGTGTTCGTCTCGTCGGTCATGGTCGTCGCCATCGGCGCCCTCCATCTGCGGATTCTTTCGATCGCGGACGTCCGCGCGACGGCAAGCGGCGGCCCGGTGGGGCTGCTCACAGGGGACGACCGGCGGGAGTGGTTCCCGATGGGCCGATGGCCCGGGCCACCGCGAGGTGGCGAGGCGCCGTCGTGGCGCACGTCCGTGTCCTCCTACCCTACCCGCGACTGTCAAATCGTGCAGGCGGCCGCGGCGGCGACGCGTGTCGATCGTGCCGAGGGGTCGGCTCCAGGCTTGCCCGACCCGGGTCCGGCCGCCTACCATGGCGGCATCCCTACCGCCATCGGCGCGTACGGGGCCCGTCCGAGTCCGTCCCTCGAGGCCGGCCGGATGCATGGGCCCGCGCAGCCGATGGGCAGCGGGAAGGAGGTGGCCGCGATGGCTAGCGTGACCTTCGAGCACGTGGTGAAGTCCTTCGGCAACGTCGAAGTCGTCAAGGACATGAACATCGAGATCGGCGACGGCGAGTTCATGGTCCTGGTCGGGCCCTCCGGCTGCGGCAAGACGACCGCCCTCCGGATGATCGCCGGACTCGAGGAGGTCACCGCCGGGACGCTCAAGATCGGCGACCGGGTCGTGAACGACATCCCCCCGAAGGATCGCGACATCGCGATGGTCTTCCAGAGCTACGCGCTCTACCCGCACATGTCCGTCCGCGACAACCTCGCGTTCGGCCTGAAGCTGCGCAAGGTCGACAAGGCCGAGATCGAGCGGCGCGTGAAGGAGGCCGCGGAGATGACCCAGCTGGGCGCGCTCCTCGACCGCAAGCCGAAGGAGCTGTCGGGCGGCCAGCGCCAGCGCGTCGCGCTCGGCCGGGCGATCGTCCGCGAGCCCCAGGTGTTCCTCATGGACGAGCCGCTCTCGAACCTCGACGCGAAGCTGCGCGTCCAGACGCGCGCCGAGATCGCGCGCCTCCACCAGCGGATCAAGACGACGACGATCTACGTCACGCACGACCAGGTCGAGGCGATGACGATGGGCGAGCGGATCGCCGTGATGAACGAGGGGATCCTCCAGCAGGTCGGAGCGCCCCAGCAACTCTACGACCACCCCGTGAACCGCTTCGTCGCGGGCTTCATCGGCAGCCCGGCGATGAACTTCGTCGACGTCGCCGCGTCCGGCGGCGACGGTGCGATGAAGCTCGAGTCGAGCACCGGCCTCGCCGCGACCCTCCCGGCGAACCTCGCCGCGGGCGTGCGCTCGAGCGGCTCGAACGGGCTGGTCGCGGGCTTCCGGCCGGAGCACATCGAGATCGGCGAGCTGAAGGGCGATGGCGCGAGCTTCCGCGCGACGGCCGACGTCGTCGAGTACCTCGGCAACGACGAGCTCCTCCACGTGAGCGTCGGCGACCAGGACATCGTGGCGATCGTGCCGTCCGCGCACCGGATCAAGCCCGGCGACGTCCTCGACCTCCACGTCCCGGGCGACCAGCTCCACGTCTTCGACGGGGTTGGCATCTCCGTCGCGCGAGCGACGGCCGCCTGACGCCCTGGACGAGCCGCCCCGCCGCGACCTGACCGAGACGGTCGTCGGGTCGCGGGTCGTCCACCGCGGCTTCTACCTCGACTTCCGGGTCGACCGCGTGCGGCGCGCGGACGGCTCGGAAGCCGATCGCGAGATCGTCGGTCATCCCGGCGCGGTCGCGATCGTCGCGCTCGACGACGAGGACCGGCTGCTGCTCGTCCGCCAGTTCCGCCTCGCGGCCGGCGAGTCGCTCCTCGAGCTGCCTGCCGGTGGCCTCGACGTCGACGAGGAGGGTCGCGTGGCCGAGGACCCCGAGGTGGCGGCCCGGCGGGAGCTCGAGGAGGAGACCGGGTCGCGCGCGCGCGAGTGGCGACACCTCGGCTCGTTCTGGACCGCGCCCGGGTTCGCGACCGAGGTGATGCATCTCTACCTCGCGACCGGGATCGAGCCGGCGCACCCCGATGGCCGGCTCCAGCCCGACGACGACGAGCGCCTCGAGCTCGTGCGCGTGCCGTGGCGCGAGGCGCTGGCGCTCGTCGACGCGGGCGAGATCCGCGACGCGAAGTCGATCGTCGGGCTCTTCTGGCTCGCGCGCCTCCGGGACGGCTCGTGACGGGCCCGGCCGCGCCGCCGCCCGCGCCGCCGCCC
>JBFKVO010000223.1:0-3249 GCA_041639095.1 Candidatus Limnocylindrales bacterium
AGCTCGTCGAGGATCCGGCCGACCTCCTCCTGCTCGGCGAGCTGCGCCTCGCGCCAGGCATTGCCGAGCTCGACGATGACGAGCGGCTCGACGAACAGCGTCTGGCCGCTCCCCGACGCGTCGTGGACGATGCCCTTCACCCGCGAGCGCGCCTCGGCCTTCACGGGCACGACGTAGCGGCCGTTGCGCAGCGTGACGATCGGCTCCTGGAGCGCGCCACCGAGCTCCGAGCCGACGAGGCTGTCGAGCCGGCGCCGGAGGCGGTCGTAGGCGACGCGGACGGCGGCGCGCAGCGCGCCCAACCGCGGAGACGCGGTGTCGAGCAGCTCGCCGGCCGGGTCGAACGATCGTGCCAGGGTCGAACGGAGCGCAGGAAGCGGGTGGAGCTCGCGCGCGAGGGCGTGGATGAGCGGCCGGCGGTCGTCCGCGATCGCGGTCTGGAGGCGCGACGCGGCGTCGAGCGTCTCGGCGATCTCCAGGAACTGGGACGGGTCGAGGCGCCCGCCACGGGTCGCCCGGCCGACGGCGGGCGCGATGTCGTGGCTCGCGCCGATGCCGACCGACGGCCGCTCGGCGAGGAGCGCCCGGACCTGGTCCGTCTCGTCGAGCGCGCGCGTGACGAGGACCGGGTCGCTCTCCGGTACGAGCGCGTCCGCCAGCCGGCGGCTCGGGCCGAACGCAGCGTACGCGGCGAGCCGCGCGCGGACCGCCGGGAACTCGAGGATCTCGATCGACCGCGGGTCCACGGCGATCAGCCGACCGGTCGGGAGACGGACGGGTGCCCGGCGATCGCGAACCGCCACGCGATCGAACGCCACGGCTCCGCGGCGTAGCCCACGCCGACCCGGGGGCCGGCGACGACGCGCGTCCGGCGCGGCAGCGATCCGGGTTCGAGGCGGAACGAGCTCGCCGGGTCGAGGAGATCGAGCCCGTCGTGGGAGCGGTCGATCCCGAAGGCTGCCGTGACCAGTCCGGGCCCGCAGCCCAGCCGGACGTCCGCGAGGCGCGCGAGCCTGGCGGCGGCGGCCGTCCTGCGCGATGCGGCGTCGGGCAGGCGGCGGCGAGCGACGGCCCGCTCGGCGCGGGCGGCGCGCATCTCCGCGAAGCCCTCGAGCGGCTCGACGGCACGGACGAGCACCGCCGACGGCGCTCCGTCGCGCCCGGTCACGATGTTGAGGCAGTCGTGCATCCCGTAGACAAGGTACACGTAGGCCGTCCCCGGACCCCCGAACATCGCCCCGTTCCGGCGGGTCCGGCCGAACCGGGCGTGGGACGCGGCATCCTCGGGACCGTCGTACGCCTCGACCTCGACGATCCGGGCAGCCCGGCGACCGCCACCGCCGTCGTCGCGGACGATGATCGCGCCGAGGAGACGCCGGGCCGCGTCGGGGGCGGGTCCAGCGAGGGCGGCGCGGAGCCGCGTCGTGGGTGCGCTCGTCGTCGTCAGAGGGTCGGGAAGACGACCCGGACCGACTGCGGGAAGAACCAGCCCGCCACGGCGAGGATCGCCGGCACGATCGTCGTCCGGTACAGGATCGCGGTCGCCGACCCGTCGAGCGCCTGGTGGAAGTCGCGGATGAACGGGAACTCGTTGCCCGAGATCGGGATGCCCGCGAGCTCGTAGAACGGGTCGAGGATGATGACCGCCGCCCCGATGAGGATCATCCCCTGGACGACGCCGAGGATCCCGCCGAGGACCTCGTCGACGCTCGGATGGTTCGGGAAGAGCTGCTGCGACTTGTAGTAGGCCTGGAGGACGATCGTGAAGGCGAGCGTCCCGGCCACGAACACCGCGGCATAGCCGATCATCGTGCTGTAGGCGGGGTGGTACGGCCAGTTCTCGGCGAGGAATC
Source organism: Candidatus Limnocylindrales bacterium (assembly GCA_041639095.1). Classification (GTDB taxonomy): domain Bacteria; phylum Chloroflexota; class Limnocylindria; order Limnocylindrales; family CSP1-4; genus CAKKPP01. Next base: position 1,854 of record JBFKVO010000223.1, read on the forward strand.
GGCCGAGCGGCTCGCGGGCCTGCGTCGCGACGAGGAACGAGAACAGGATCGACGCGATCCCGAGCAGGCGCCGGATCGTGCCCTGCATGAAGCCGAGGATGAACATCGCGAACAGGAACAGGAACACGAGCAGATCGAAGATGTTGAGCGAGCGGATCGCCTGGACGATGTCCACCTGAACTCCCATCGGTCGTCGCCCGATCGAACCCCGCGGGCGGCCCGGAGCCGGGCAAGGGTAGCAGCGGCTCGTCGGGCGCCGCAAGATGGGCGAGCGGGTCGCGGTGCGAGGCGACACCCGTCCCGCACGGGCCGCGCGGCCGTTAGGAGCGGATCCGTGCGTGCAGCTGGTCGGCGAGACCGGCCACCACCGCCGCGACCGCGGCATCGACCTCGCCCTCGACGAGGGTCCGGTCCGCGGCCTGGAAGACGAGGCGGAAGGCGAGGCTCTGTTCCCCGGCACCGAGCGGGGGGCCCTGATAGACGTCGAACAGCGTGACGTCGCGCAGGAGCGGGCCGCCCGCCGCGCGGACGACCGCATCGATTCGCGCTGCGGCAACGTCGCGTCCCACGACGACGGCCAGGTCGCGCTCGACGGCGGGGTGGCGCGGCGGCGGCTCCGATCGGACGACCGGCAGCTGCCCAGCCGACAGCCCGCGCACCGCCAGCTCGGCGACGAGGATCCGATCGGTGCGGGCATCGACGTCCGCGACGAGCGCCGGATGGAGCTCGCCGAGCCGTCCGGCGAGGGCGATCTCGCCACTCGCGGGGTCGCGGGCCACGATGCTCGCGGCACGGCCCGGATGGAGCAGGGGTTCGGACGCCAGCGGTGCGCTCTCCACGCGGCCGAGACCCAGCCGCGCCGCCACGGCGTCGACGACGCCTTGCAGATCCGCCACGTCCGCCGGCCGCGCGGGACGATTCCAGGCTGGCGTCTCGAACGCGCCCTCGAGCGCGATCCCGAGGCGCCACCACTCGGCGGCGCCGTCAGGCTCGCGCCGCGCGTACCCCTTCCCGATCTCGAACACCGCGACGTCGGCGCGGCCGCGGCGGCGGTTCGTCGCCACCGCCGCGAGCAGGCCCGCGAGGAGCGACTGGCGGAGCACGGCATGATCGGCCGACAGCGGGTTCGTCACGGTGATCGGGCCGCCCTCGTGGAGCTCCTCGCCAACGACGACCGCCGGATCGGGACCCCACCGGAAGCGCTCGACCTCGTTCGCGGAGATCAGGGCGTGGCTGACGACCTCGGTCAGGCCTGCTCCGACGAGGGTCTCCCGGATCGCGTCGCGCACGGCGAGCGGATCGGGCCGGAAGTCCGGGATCGGCGTGTCGGGCACCGTGGAGGGAACCGTCTCGTACCCGCGGACGCGGGCGACCTCCTCGGCGATGTCGGCCTCGA
>JBFKVO010000224.1:0-3248 GCA_041639095.1 Candidatus Limnocylindrales bacterium
AGCACCCGGTTCCGGCGGACGACGATGTCGGTGTCGGGCGGGACGACGAGCCGGCCCTCGTCGTCGATGATGGCGTTGCGGACGAGGTCGTAGCTCGACGGCGACTGGGGGAGGGCGGCGATGATCGCCGCCTCGGCGAGGCTCAGCTCGTCGAGCGACTTCTCGAAGTAGTTGCGCGCCGCGGCCGCGACCCCGTAGCTGTTGTTGCCGTAGAAGTTCTGGTTGAGATAGGCGGTGATGATCCGCTGCTTCCCCTTCTCGCCGGGGAACGCGTTGGTGAGCCGGATCGACTGGACGATCTCCTTGAGCTTCCGCTCGAAGACCCGGCCCTTCGCCTGGACGAGGGCGGGGTCGAGGAGGCGCTGGCGGACGAGCTGCTGGGTGATCGTCGAGCCGCCGCGGGCGTTGCCGCGGATCGCGTCGATGCCGCTCGACACGATCGCCGCCGGGTCGAAGCCCGGGTTCGTCCAGAAGCTCTTGTCCTCGACCGCGGTCGTCGCATCGAGGAGGACCGCCGGGATGTCGTCGAAGGACACGACGATGCGCTGGAGGTCGCCGAAGCGGGCGAGCTCGGTCGAGCCGGTCCGGTCGTAGACGATCGACTCCTCGGCGAACTCGATGCGCTCCAGGGCCGACGGCTCGATGAGGCCGGTCGTGGACGACGCGTAGACGCCGACGACGGCGACCGCGCCGATCGCGCCGAGGCCGACGAAGAGGAGGAAGAGGATCGCCGCGAGGTAGCCCGCGGTCGTCTGGCGGCGGCGCCGCCGAGACGGTCCGCGCCCGCGCGCGGCCGCGCCGGGGCGGGACGTGGACGATGTCATCGCGGCTCATCCTGCCAGAAGAGCCGGTCGGCCGTCGCCGACTGCGATCGATGCGCCGCCGCGTCCCGTCGTCGGTAGGATGGACGGGTGAGCGATCTCGAAGTCCAGCTCGGCGTCTCGCTCAGCCTCGTCGTCGCAGCCGTGCTCGGGGCGGCGATCGGCGCCGAACGGGAGTTCCATGGCCACCCGGCGGGGATGCGGACGCACCTGCTCGTCTGTGTCGGCGCGGCCCTGTTCACGGGCCTGTCGATCCACGCGTTCGGTGCGTCGACGGTCCCGGGCGCGCCCGACCCCGCCCGCGTCGCGGCACAGATCGTCGCCGGCATCGGCTTCCTGGGGGCCGGCGCGATCATCAAGGACGGCCCGAGCATCCGCGGGCTCACGACGGCCGCGAGCCTGTGGGCGACTGCCGCGATCGGCATGGGGGCGGGCACGGGCGAGTACGTCATCGCGGCCGTCGCCGCAGGCATCGTCGTGTTCTCGCTGTGGCCGTTGAACCGGATCGCCGAGCAGATCAGCCACGCGGACCGGACGGCGCTGAAGATCCGCGTCGAGGTCGAGCACCTCGATGCGATCGGCGAGATCTCCGGCATCCTCGCCGCGAAGCGCCTCGACCTCCGCGGGGTCCGCACCCAGCGGATCGGGAAGGGCCGCTACGAGGTCGAGTTCGACATCCGGGTGCGCCAGGGGGCGAACGCGGCCGGGGCGCTCGCCGACATCGACCGCCTGCCCGGCGTCGACCTCGCGTCCGAGACACAGGACTAGCCGGCCGCCGATGACGGCAGCGCCGTGAGCACGAGGGCGAGCGGCGATGTGCGTGCGCGCGACCTCGGGATCCGCTTCGGGATCGGGCGACCGGGTCCGCTCAACGCGATCACCGACGTCGCCGGCGTCCGCGTCGGCCACACGACGCTCGTGACGGGCGACGGGCCCCTCGTCGTCGGGGAGGGTCCGGTCCGCACGGGCGTGACCGTCGTCGTCCCGCACGACGGCGACCCGTTCCGCGAGCCGATCTTCGCCGGCTGCCACACGCTCAACGGGAACGGCGAGCTGACCGGCCTCGAGTGGATCCGCGAGGCGGGCAAGCTCGTGTCGCCGGTCGCGATCACGAACACCCACTCGGTGGGGGTCGTTCGCGACGCCCTTGTGCGCCACGCCGCGCGCGGGCACGAGCGCGACGTGCAGTTCTGGAGCCTCCCGGTCGTCGGGGAGACACACGACGGGACCCTGAACGACATCAACGGCTTCCACGTGCGGCCCGAGCACCTCGACACGGCGCTCGACGGGGCGGGGAGCGGACCGGTGGCCGAGGGGAACGTCGGCGGCGGGACGGGGATGGTCTGCCACGAATTCAAGGGTGGGATCGGGACCGCCTCGCGCGTGGTCCGCGAGGAGGACGGCGGCTGGACGGTGGGCGTCCTCGTCCAGGCGAACTACGGTCGGCGCGAGCTCCTCCGTATCGACGGGTTCCGCGTCGGCGAAGCGATCCCCGTCAGCGAGGTCCCGGCGCCGTACGAGCGACCGCCACTCGGCTGGGCGCCGGGCAGCGACCCCGCGGGAGCCGGCTCCATCATCGTGGTCGTCGCGACCGACGCGCCCCTCCTCCCGCACCAGTGCGCCCGGCTCGCACAGCGGGCAGGGCTCGGGATCGCACGGGTCGGGGGGACCGGTGGGCACACGTCCGGCGACCTGTTCCTGTGCTTCGCCACGGGGAACCGCGACATCCCACAGCCCGAGCTGGGGTTCGACCCGCGGCGCACGGTCGAGCTCCGGATGCTCTCCGATTCGTTCATCGACCCGCTGTTCCTCGCGACCATCGAGGCGACCGAGGAGGCGATCGTGAACGCGCTCGTCGCGGCCGACACGATGACCGGGATCGATGGCGTCGTCGCCCACCGCCTGCCACACGATCGGGTCCGGGCTATCCTCGGGACGTGACGACGACGAACGCGACTGGCGCGACGGACGCGGGAGGGACCCGATGACGAAGATCGGCTACGCGGCGATGCTCGAGCAGTTCCAGCCGATGGAGCTCCTCGACCTGTGCGCCGCCGCCGAGGACGCCGGCTTCAGCGCCGGCTTCATGGTCTCCGAGCACTTCCACCCATGGACCCCGCAGCAGGGCGCGAGCGCCTTCGCCTGGTCGTTCATGGGCGCCCTCGGGACGCGCACGAGCCTCCCGTTCGGGACCGCCGTGACCTGCCCCGGGTTCCGCTACCACCCGGCGGTCATCGCCCACGCCGCGGCGACGCTCGGGGCGATGTTCCCCGGCCGCTTCTGGCTGGGCCTGGGGGCCGGCGAGGCGCTCAATGAGCACGTCATCGGCGGCGTCTGGCCGGAGATCGGGGTCCGCTCGGCGATGATGTTCGAGTCGATCGAGGTCATCTCGAAGCTGTTCAGCGGCAACGTGGTCAAGCACAAGGG
>JBFKVO010000225.1:0-3247 GCA_041639095.1 Candidatus Limnocylindrales bacterium
CCGACGACCCCGCCGTTGACCGTGCTGACCGTCGTCGAACCCGGGTACGGGCGTTCCTTCGCCATCCCGCCGAAGAGCACGACGCTCGACTCCTCGTCCATCCGGTCGACGAGGACGTGGGCCACCTCGGCGAAGCCGACGAGCTTGAGCGTAAGATGGAGGCGTTCGGGCTCGAGTTCGGGCACAGCGTCGGGCTGTTCCTCCACGAGCGGCCGAGCATCAGCCGTCTCAACTCGCTCGACCACCCGGTCGAGATCAAGGAGGGGATGGTCATCGCCCTCGAGACGTGCCCGGCGAAGGACGGCTACTCGGCGGCGCGGATCGAGGAGGAGGTCGTCGTGACCGCCAACGGTCCGCAGGTGTTCACCCGCTTCCCGTCGGCCGAGCTCTTCGTCGCGAACGCGGACTGAGGGATCGGATGGCAGCGAAGCGCCCGGCCGGAGCGGCGTCGAAACGCCCGGCGGCGAAGACCGGACCGAAGCCCGGCGCGCGCGGGTCGCGCTCCGCGACGGACGGTGCGACCGCCGATCTCGACACACGCCTGGCGCTATACCGGACGATGGTCCGCTGCCGGCGCTTCGAGGCCCGCGCCCAGGAGCTCTTCTTCGAAGGTCTCGTGCGCGGGACCACGCACCTCGGCGTCGGCCAGGAGGCGGTCGCCGCCGGGTTCGCCGGCGCGATGCGGCCGGACGACTACACGTTCGCGACGTACCGCGGCCACAACCACGCGCTGTCGCGCGGCGCGCCGATGGGTCCGCTCTACGCGGAGCTCTTCGGCCGGGCGAACGGGCTCATGGGCGGCAAGGGCGGCTCGATGCACATCACGAGCGCCGAGCACCACATGATGGGCTCGTACGCGATCGTCGGCGCCCACCTTCCGATCGCGCTCGGGGCCGCCTGGTCGGCGCAGTACCGCAAGAGCGGCCAGGTCGCGGTGTGCTTCTTCGGCGACGGCACGACGAACATCGGCGCCTTCCACGAGGCGCTCAACCTGGCCGCCGTCTGGAAGGCGCCGGTCGTGTTCGTCTGTGAGAACAACCAGTACATGGAGTACACGCCCATCGGCGCGGTCACCGCCGTCCCGCGACCCGCAGCCGACCGGGCGTCGGCGTACGGCCTCGAATCGATCGTCGTCGACGGGAACGACGCCGACGCCGTCCTCGCCGTCGCCACGCGGACGATCGAGCGGGCACGGGCCGGCGAGGGCCCGTCTCTCGTCGAGGCGGTCACCTACCGTCATGGCGGGCACTCCCGTGCGGACCCCGGCAAGTACCGTCCCGACGACGAGGTGAAGGCGTGGCTCGCACGGGACCCGATCCCGACGTACCGCGCCCGGCTCATCGAGGCCGGCGCCGATGCGACGACGCTCGACGCGATCGAGGCCGAGGAGGCCGCGGCGATCGCCGCCGCCGAGGAAGAGGCGCGGGGCGGCGCCGAACCCTCGGCCGACGTCCTCGAGACGAACGTCTGGGCCGATGGGGGCTCGGCATGGCGGAACTGACGTACCGGGCCGCGGTCGCGGCCGGGATCGCCCAGGAGATGCGTCGCGACCCGGCGGTCGTCCTCATCGGCGAGGACGTCGGCGCGGCCGGCGGTGTGTTCAAGCTGACCGAGGGGCTCATCGACGAGTTCGGCCCGGAGCGGGTGCGCGACACGCCGATCTCCGAGCAGGCGATCGTCGGCGCGGCGATGGGCGCGGCGATGACCGGCCTGCGGCCCGTCGCCGAGCTGATGTTCAGCGACTTCTTCGCGGTGACCTGGGACATGGTCGCCAACCAGATCGCGAAGACCCGGTACATGACCGACGGCCAGGTGTCGCTGCCGCTCGTCCTGCGGACCGCGAACGGGGCCGGCCTCCGGTTCGGCGCCCAGCACAGCCAGGCGGTCGAGAACTGGGCGATGGCGATCCCCGGGCTGAAGGTCGTCGCGCCGTCGAACCCGGCCGACATGGTCGGGCTCATGGCGGCAGCCATCCGCGACCCGGATCCGGTGATCGTCTGCGAGGCGAAGTCGCTGTTCGCGACGAAGGGCGAGGTCCCCGAGGGCGAGCACGTCGTGCCACTCGGCGAGGCGGCGGTCGTCCGCGAGGGCGGCGACTGCACGATCGTCGCGCTCGCGTCGATGGTGCCGCGCGCCGTCGAGGCCGCCGAGCGCCTGCACGCCGACCACGGCATCGACGCCGAAGTCCTCGACCTGCGCACGCTCATCCCGCTCGACGCCCAGGCGATCCTCGCGTCGCTCGCGAAGACCTCGCGCCTGTTCACGGTCGAGGAGAACCCGCGCGCCCTCGGCTGGGGTGCGGAGATCGCCGCGATCGCCGCCGACGAGGGCTTCTGGAGCCTCGACGCGCCGATCGTCCGGATCACGGCGCCGCACGTGCCGCTGGCGGCGTCCCCGATCCTCGAGGACCTCGCGATCCCGAGCGTCGAGCGAATCGTCGAGACGGTCCGCGCCCGGATGGATCAGGACCGGTGAACGCGTGATGACGACCGTGGCGATCGTCAGGGCGGTACTGGGTGAGACGAGCCTCCGCCAACGGCGACCACCACGATCGCCTTCGTCAAGGTGCGCGCCCGACTTCGCGTTCATGACCTGGTAGAGCGCGATCCTCGACGAGTTCGGCCCGCACAACGGGCGTCCCGACGGGCGCCCCCGGCGGCCGCCGGGGCGTTCCCATGCCCGGCTCCGTGCGTCCCCCGTCGCACGGCGGTCGTTCGGTCAGGCGTCGGTCGCGGCGGTGCCGAGGGCCAGCGCGACAGCGTCCTCGACGCTCATGGCGCGCCCGGTCTCGATCACCTCGGCGAGGGACGACTCGTCGAGGGCCGCCCTGAGGATCCCGAGCGTGTCCTCGTCGCGCTCACTGTCGTACGCGCGGCTGGCGCCGAGCTCCTCGGCCAGGGCGCGTGAACGGCCCAGCACCTGCGCCGCCTCGACGATCCGGCCACCTGCCGCGAGGATGCGCGCGAGCCGGCTGAGATCACCGACGACCTCGCCTCGCTGCCCCAGTTCCAGGTTGATGCGGTAGGCGGCGGTGACGAGCGCGGCGGCGTCCGCCATCCGACCATCGTCTCTCGCCCAGGTCGACAGGGCATCCAGCGCGAGCACCTCCATCCGCCGGTTTCCCGCCCGACGAGCACGATCGAGGACCTCTTCGGACAACGCCCGGGCACGGGCGGTCTCGCCGAGTTCCGCGTACACCCAGCCGAGCGCATCGGTCGTCAGCAGTACGTAGTGGTCGTCGCCGAGG
>JBFKVO010000226.1:0-3246 GCA_041639095.1 Candidatus Limnocylindrales bacterium
CGACGTCGAGCCGTTCGAGATCCTGACCGTCGTCGACGCCGGCGACGCGAACATCGTGCCGTCGTGGATCGAGCGCGCCCACGCCTTCATCTACCGCAAGGTCCTCGAGGTCGCGGAGACGGGCGCGATCCCGATCGTCCTCGGCGGCGACCACACGAACCCCGGGCCCCCGGCGACGGCCGGCGCCGAGGTGCGCCGCCCGGGCAGCATCGGGATCGTCCACTTCGACGCCCACGCGGACACCGCGAACGATGACTGGGGCGTGCTCGCCGGGCACGGGACGCCGATGCGGCGCCTCGTCGAGTCCGGCGCGGTCGAGGGCCGCAACTTCGTCCAGGTCGGCCTGCGCGGCTACTGGCCGCCGGCGGAGACGTTCCGGTGGATGAAGGAGCACGGGCTGCGCTACCACTTCATGACCGAGATCGAGGAGCGCGGCGCGGAGGCCGTCATCGACGATGCGATCGCCGAGGCCCTCGACGGCCCGGACTACATCTACCTCTCGCTCGACATCGACGTCATCGACCCTGGGCTCGCGCCCGGGACCGGCACGCCCGAGCCGGGCGGGATGCTCACCCGCGAAGTCCTCCGGGCGATCCGGCGGATCGTCGGCAAGGTCGAGCTCGCCGGGATGGACGTCGTCGAGGTGTCGCCCCCGTACGACCACGCCGAGACGACGGCGATGGCCGCGAACCGCGCCGCCCTCGAGGCGATCAGCGCGCTCGCGGTCCGCAAGCAGGCCGGCGCGCGCGTCCGGTGGGTCCGCTGAGGGCGCCGCCGACGCATCCGTTCCTCGACCATCCGGGGCCGATCGCGTTCGCCCATCGCGGCGGCGCGGCCGAGGCGCCCGAGAACTCGATGGCCGCGTTCGAGGCCGCGGTCGCGCTCGGCTACCGCTACCTGGAGACGGACGTGCACGCGACGGCCGACGGCGTCCTCGTGGCCTTCCACGATCATCGGCTGGACCGCATGACCGACCGGCAGGGCGTCGTCGCCGAGCGGACCTGGGACGAGGTCGCGCGTGCCCGGATCGACGGGCAGGAGCCGATCCCGCGCTTCGAAGACCTGCTGGACGCGTGGCCCGACGTCCGGATCAACGTGGACACGAAGCACGATGCCGCCGTCCGGCCGCTCCTCGCGATCGTCGAACGACTCCGCGCCGCGGATCGTGTCTGCGTCGGGTCGTTCTCGGGGCGGCGGGTCAGGGCCGTCCGCGCCGCACTGGGGGACGCGGCCTGCACCGCGCTGACGCGGCGCGAGGTCGCCGCGCTGTGGGCGCGCGCTCGCGGTCCGCGGCGACGGGGCGGGACACCTGCCCGCCGGCGCGTCGGCGGCCGCTGCGTCCAGGTTCCGGTCGGGACGCGACTCCTCAGGTTGACGGACCGGCGGTTCGTCGCGCGGGCGCACGCCGAGGGCCTGCCGGTGCACGTCTGGACCGTGGATGCGCCGGCGCAGATGCGGCGCCTCCTCGACCTCGGCGTGGACGGGCTGATGACCGACCGGCCAGCCGTCCTCCGGGCCGTGCTCGAGGAGCGCGGCGCGTGGATCGGCGCCGCCCGGCACGGGTAGCATCGGACGATGCGCAGCACGAGCCGACGGCGGAGCGGGCCGGATGCCGAGCAGGCGGCCTTCGCGCGTCTCTACGACGTCGACCTCATCGAGGACCCGGGCGACCTCGACCTGTACCGGGCACTCGCGACGCGGACCGGCGGCCCGGTCCTCGAGCTTGCCTGCGGCACCGGCCGGATCGCCGTTCCCCTCGCGGCCGTCGGGCTCGACGTCACCGGCGTGGACATCGACGCGGCGATGCTCGCCCGCGCACACGCCGCCTCCCGGACGGCGGGTCGAGGCGTCGCCGACCGTCTCCGTCTCGTCGAGGACGACATCGTCGGGCTTCGGCTCCGCGACGCCGGCTCGTACCGGCTCGCGATCCTCGCCCTGAACTCGCTGTTCCTCCTCGGGGCGCGTGAACGGCAGCGGGCCGCGCTCGCCGCGCTCCGCGACCATCTCGCGCCGGGCGGCGTCGCGGTCGTCGATGTCTGGCAGCCCGACGCCGAGGACCTTGCCCGGTTCGACGGGCGGGTGATGCTCGAGTACGCGCGGCCGGATCCGGAGACCGGGCTGACCGTCGTGAAATCGAGCTCGGCGCAGCTCGACGCGACGACGCGCGTCGTCGAGCTGACGTCCCGCTACGAGGAGGGTCGGCCCGGCGAGGCCCCGGTCCGGTGGGTCCGCGCGGACCGCCTGCGGCTCGTCTCGGCCGACGAGCTGGCGGGCTTCGCCGAGGACGCCGGGCTCACCGTCGAGACCCTCGCCGGCGACTACGACCTCGCCCCGATCCACCCCGCCAGCGAGCGCGCCATCCTGCTGGCAGTACGGGGCTGAGGACGGACCTTCGGCGCCCGGACCCCCGAGCGGGGGTGCATGGTATCGTCGCCCGCATGCCAGGCAAGGACCCCACACGGATCCTCCTCGTCGAGGACGTCCCCCAGGTCGCGCAGTACATCCGCGGGCTGCTCGCAACGCAGTCAGAGGTGAAGCTTCTCGACGTCATGTCGGACGGCTCGAAGGTCGTCGCCCAGGTCGCCCAGCTCCGGCCGGACATCGTCCTGGTCGATGCCCTGCTCCAGGGCCGCGTGAAGGGCCCGGCGCTCGTCACCGAGATCCACCAGTCCGGCCTGCCGGTGCCCGTCATCGTCCTGACCGTCCCCCAGACGCCGGTCGGCAGCGATCCCACCCACGGCGTCCACGGCGTCCTGACGATGCCGTTCTCCGCCTACGACCTGATGACGAAGATCGCGAGCGTCCGCAAGGCCTTCGCGGCCAGCGAGGTCCTCGCGGGATCCCGGGTGCTGACCGTGTTCGCCCCGAAGGGTGGTGTCGGGAAGACGACGATCGCCTTCAATCTCGCGGTCGCTACCGGCCAGATCGGGCGCCGGACGGTCCTCATCGACGGCAGCCTCCAGTTCGGGGACCTGCGGTCGCTCCTGAAGGTCCCCGCCGATGCGCCGTCGATCCTCGACCTGCCGACCGACCGGGTCGCCGAGGCGGACCTCCACGACGTCCTCTGGCGCGATCCGTCGGGGATCGACATCCTCCTTGCGCCGCCTCGGATCGAGATGGCCGAGATGGTCACGACGCGCGACATCGACAAGGTCATGTCGCTCCTGCGCCGGATCTACGAGGTCGTCGTCATCGACACGGGCTCTGCGATCAACGACATCTCGCTCGCCTTCCTCGACGTCGCCG
>JBFKVO010000227.1:0-3239 GCA_041639095.1 Candidatus Limnocylindrales bacterium
GCCTGGAGCATGTCGAGGGCCTCACCGGCCCGGCACTCGTCGACGATGATCCGGTCCGGCCGCATGTGCAGTGCGTTGCGGAGCAGGTCGCGGATCGTGATCTCGCCGCGTCCCTCGAGGTTCGGCGGCCGCGCCTCGAGCGTGATGATGTGCGGCTGGCGCAGCTGGAGCTCGGCGGCGTCCTCGATCGTGACGATCCGATCGTCGCTCGGGATGAACGACGAGAGCACGTTGAGCGTCGTCGTCTTGCCGGAGCCCGTGCCACCGGACACGAAGAGGTTGAGGCGCGCCTCGATGCAGACTCGCAGGAAGTCGAACATCTCGGGCGACGCGGTCCCGAACCGGACGAGGTCGTCCACGGTGAACGGATGGACCGAGAACCGCCGGATCGTGATCACCGGCCCGATGAGCGACAGCGGCGGGATGACCGCGTTGACGCGCGACCCGTCGGGCAGACGCGCGTCCACGCGCGGGCTCGATTCGTCGATGCGCCGCCCGAGGGGCGCGATGATCCGCTCGATGATCCGGGCGACGTGCTCGTTGTTAATGAACTGGACCGGGACGCGGGTGATCTTGCCGGCTCGCTCGATGTAGATGCGGTCCGGCCCGTTGACCATGATCTCCGTGATCTCCTCGTCCTGGAGGAGCGCCTCGAGCGGCCCGAGGCCGGTGATCTCGGCGACCAGTCCCTCGATGAGATAGGACCGCTCGGGCTTCGTGACGGCGTAGCCCCCCTCGGACACGACGCGGTCGACGAGCGCCTCGATCTTGCGGCGCAGCTCGACGGGGTCCGTCTCGAGCCGGCCGGACGACATCTTCGTGAACTCGCGCTGGACCACGACCGTGAGCTCGCGCACGAGGTCGGCGCGTGCCGGCGGGAGCGACGGGACGGCGGCGCGAGCCTTTGCCGAATGCGACGGCGGGGCCTTCGCTGCGGTCGGCGGATCGGCTCCAGGGCTCGCTGGCTCCCCCTCGCTCGCCGCGCCGGCCTGCGTCCCTGTGGGGGTGCCCTCGGCCTCGGCGTCGCCCGGGGCCACATCATCGGCCTCCGGCGTCGGCGAGATCCCGATCGTCTTCGTCTTGCCCGGCGCGATCCCGATCGGCCGTGCCCCGGTGGGTGCTTCGGGCGTCGCGGCGCCGGTCGCGATCGCACCGTCGGCTCGTCCCACGGGCTCCTCGACCGTCTCGCCGCGCTCGCGGGCAAGCTCGCGTTCGCGCTCCTTGGCGGCCGCGCGGGCCTGCTCGACCCGCTGCATGAGCGACATCCCCGAAACCGTCCTCGATATCCGTGCCTGATCGGACCGATGCCCGTGGACGCGACCCCCGCAGACGGGCCGTCGCGGCCTCGGCCGCCGGCATCGACAGGATACCCGGCTGACCGTGGCATGGTCCTTCCGGATGGTCCCCGAACCCCCCCAAACGTCCCATGGGTGGTGCGCGGACGCACCACGAATCGCCCCGAACGGCCTGTTCGGCGCGCTGGTGCCGGAGCCGGGGATCGAACCCGGACGAGGTTGCCCTCAACGGTGTTTGAGACCGTCGCGTCTACCGATTCCGCCACTCCGGCATGGGTGGAGGCGGAGACATCGTAGACCTCCCGGAGCGCAGCGGCGAGCACGCCCGCGGAGTTGGCGGCGGGAACGTGGAACCGGCCGGAGGTGTACGGCGTCCGGGGCGAGACCGATGCTAGACTCGCCGCGCCTGAGGATCGCCGCTGGGAGGATCGCGCTGCCCGTCGATGACGCACGTCCGGTGCCGCTCGAGGACGACCCGGTCCAGCGCCGCGACCTCCTCCTGCTCGAGCGGGCGCGCGACGGGGACCTCGAGGCGTTCAACGACCTTGTCCGCGCCTACCAGGACCACCTCTACGCGCTCGTCGCGCGGATGGTGCCGGACCGCGATCAGGCGTCAGACGCCGTCCAGGAAGCCTTCTTCTCCGCGTTCCGGAACATGGACCGCTTTCGTGGCGGGAGCGTGCGTTCCTGGCTGAGCCGCATCTGCGTGAACGCCGCGATGGACACGCAGCGGGCGCGCAAGCGCCGGCCGTCGCAGCCCTACCCGGAGCTCGAGGACGACACGTGGCAGCCCCCGGCAGGCGAGGACGCCGACCCCGAGGCGACCGCGATGACGAGCGAGCGGACCCGCGTCCTCAACTCGGCGCTCGCCGCGATCACCGACGACCAGCGGACCGCGATCGTCCTGTTCGACGTCGAGGGCTACGACTACGCCGAGATCGCCGAGATGACCGGCGTGAGCCTCGGGACGGTGAAGTCGCGGATCCACCGGGGTCGCCTCGCCCTCCGCGACCGCCTGAGCGATCGGATGGAGCTGTTCCGTGCCTGATCGACGAACGCCGCGCCCGCCGCGGGAACCGGAGCGCCCGTCGAACCGTCAAGGCGGTGACATGACCGATCCCCGCGCCCACGCGCCCGACCCTGCTCCCGATCACGACCGCCACGACCTCCTCCTTGTCTCCGCGCTTGCCGCCGGGGACGTCGAGGCGCGCGATCGCGCCCGCGCCGAGCTCCAGGTGGCCTCCTGCGCCGCCTGCACGCAGCTCCACGCCGACCTCCTCGCGATCGCGGTCGCCGCGGCGACCCTGCCCGAACCCGCGCGACCGCGCGTCTTCACGCTGACCCGCGACGATGCCGCGCGCCTGCGGCGCCCGTCGCTGCGCCGCCTGTTCGTGGACGTCTTCGGCCCGCGGGGGATGGTCGGGCGTCCGCTCGCGACCGGTGTGACGACGCTCGGCGTCATCGGCGTCGTGGCAGCGTCGTCGGTGGGGTTGTTCGGCGGCGCGGCGGCGGGGCCGTCGTCGCTCGGCACTGCCGGGGCGCCGGTCCCGACGCAGGAGGGCGGCATGGAGGGGCCGACGAGCGTTCCCGGCCAGGACAACTTCGCATCGGGTGGGCCGAAGAGCACGGACCCCGGCCAGGTGTTCGTGGGTTCGGAGCCGACGCCGGTGCCCGGCGACGCCGGCGCTCCGGGCGCGCAGGTGCCTGGCCAGGACGCGCAGAACGAAGGCGCGGCCCGCTCGACCGACACGGGCGACGGCGGTCGCGACCTTGGCAAGGGCAGCAGCGGTCCTCTGCTGGGGCTCTCGCTCGGACTCGTCGCGATCGGACTCGCGCTCTTCGCCCTGCGCCGCGTCGCCTCCCGCCTCTCCTGACCGGCGCACGGGCCACCGGCGGCCGCGCTCACAGCACGGGGACCGGCCTCTTCGTACCCGACGTCGATCC
>JBFKVO010000228.1:0-3212 GCA_041639095.1 Candidatus Limnocylindrales bacterium
CACACGACCGCGTCGGCCACCCCGGCCAGCGCGAGCTCGCCGACGAACGCCCGCAGGCCCTCGGCGACCGTCGCGGGACCCGAGGCGCTCACAGCCCGTCCTCCGGGCGCCCGAGCGCCGACGCGACGGCGCGCAGCTTGATCCGCGACTCCTCCCACTCCTGGTCGGGATCGGAGTCGGCGACGATCCCGCAGCCGGCGAACAGCGTCGCCTTGGTGCGCTCGACGATCCCGCAGCGGAGCGCGACCGACAGCTCGCCGTCGCCGTCCGCGCCGAGCCACCCGATCGGCCCCGCGTACCAGCCGCGCTCGAAGCCCTCGTGCTCGTCGATGAGCGCCAGCGCGAGGTCGCGCGGCTCGCCCCCGACAGCCGGGGTGGGATGCAGCCGCTCCGCCAGCTGGAGGAGGCCGACCCGCTCGCGCAGCTCGCCCTCGACGTCGCTCACGAGATGCTGGACGTGGCGGAGGGCGAGGACCCGCGGCACGTCGGAGATCCGCAGTTCGGTGGTGATCGGGGCGAGCTGCTCGCGGAGCGTGGAGACGACGACCCCGTGCTCCTCGCGCTCCTTGTCCGAGGCGAGGACCTGGGCGGCGAACGCCGCTTCGGCGGCCGCGTCCTCGCCCCGTGGCACGGTGCCCGCGATCGCCGCCGACCAGAAGCGCCGGCCCTCGGTCCGGACGAGTCGCTCGGGGGTGGCGCCGAGGAACGTCGCGCCGCCACGACGGAACGCGTAGATCGTCGACTCGGGTGCACTCATCGCGAGGCGCCGAAGGGCGTTCGGGACGTCGAACTCGAGGGGCGAGGCGATCTCGACGCGCCTGGCGAGGACCACCTTGTCAAGGCGGCCGCGGCCAACGGCCCCGGTGTACAGCCCGACGACCTGGCCCCAGTCCTCCCTGTCCGGGCGCTCGCCGACGATCCGGAGGGGTGCCGTCACCGGCCGGGCGGCGATCCCTCCGGTCCCGGGGGTGAGGGACCGTGCCCGATCCGCCAGTCGCGCGAAGGCCGCGTCCAGGTGGTCGGCGCTGGCCCCGAGGCGACCCGCAGCCCGGTCTCCGACGGGATCCGGACCGCCGACCAAGGTGCCGGTGAGCCACGTCCCCGCGGTCGTCGACACGACGACGAGCGCCGGCAGGACGAGCGACGACGGACCGAATGGCGTCCACGGATCGCCGGTGCCCGGCTCGCGGCCGGAGAAGCCGAGCCCGCCGAGCAGGACCGGCCCGACCGCGCCCTCGCCGGGACCCCCGGCGAGCCGCGCGCCGGCCAGGAGGTCGCGCCACGCCGCCTCGGCCACGCGGAACCGGTCGGGACCGGCCGGCCCGACGGCCCACGCCGACCCGATCCCGACGAACGACGTCGAGCCCGTGGCACCCGCGAGGAGGGCGACCTCCTCGCCGGCCTCCGCCGCGGCGGCGAACAGCGCGATCGGGTCGAGCGGGTGGGTCGGGATGGTCGCCGCAAGGAGCGTCCCCTCGCGGAGCGGTTCGTCGCGCAGCAGCGCCCGGAGCGCCTCGCCCAGATGCGGGGCGACCTCCTGCGCCGGGGCGCGCAGTGCGCTCACCGTGACGCGTCCGGAAACGTGCCGGGGCCGGTGCCGGGCGGCACGACCGCGATCCGGTCCTCGGGCACCCCGACGCTGCGCAGCAGGACCGCGCGCAGGGTCGGATAGGCGTCCTCAAGACGCGCGGGCTTGTCGGCGAGGAGCCAGCGGGCGACGACCTCGTTGAGCGCCCCGAACCAGGCGATGCTCGCGACGCGGGTGTCGAGCGGCGGGATGATCCGCTGTGCCACCGCGTCGTCGAGGTGCACCTGGATGAGTGCGGCGAAGCGCGCGTGAAGCGCATTCGTCTCGGCCTGGAACACCCGGCCCGCGCCGATCGCGTCGAGGAACAGGAGCCGTGCGGTCGTCCGGTGGCCGCCGAACGTCGCGAGCACGGTGCGGATCGCGACCTCGGCCCGGGCGATCGGGTCGGTCTCGGAGGCGACCGCCTTCTCGACCTTCGCGACGAGCTTGTCCGCGGTCGTCCGCATCAGCTCGCGGAAGATCGCCTCCTTCGTCGGGAAGTGGAAGTAGATGCCACCCTTCGACGTGCTCGCCGCCGACGCGATGTCGTCGACGACCGTGTCCCGGTAGCCGCGCCGGGCGAAGGCGTTGAATGCGCCATCGAGGATCGCCTCGCGGCGTGTCGTCTCGGGCTCTCCGCCGGTCGCCCGCTTCCGCGTCGCCATCGCGCCGTCGCTCCCGTCTGCCTCCACGGGCGGTCCAGATCTCGACCGACCGACCAGTCGGTCGGTTCGACGCGATGATACCGCCGGGCGGCCGCCAGCGCATCGCGACCGACCGGCGTTCCCGGCGGCCGACGCACGGGGACTGTGCCCGGCGACAGGTGTCGGCTACTCTGATGCCTCGCAAACAACGGAGGTCGTCCGCGACCGATGCCCTGCTCGAACTGCGGGACCGAGAACAAGCCCGGCCGCGCGTTCTGCGTCGAATGCGGCTCGCGCCTGGCGTCGTCCTGCCCGAACTGCGGGAGTCCGACGGAGTCCGGCGAGAAGTTCTGCGGGACGTGCGGGACGCCGCTTGCGGGTGGCGTTCGTCCGGCCTCCGGGACACTCGGCGACGATGCGGGGTCGGGCGACCGAGAGGCGGCCGGGGCGGGCGACGGGACCTCGCCGATCGCCGAGCGCCGCCTCGTGTCCGTCCTCTTCGCCGACCTCGTCGGGTACACGACCCTCGCCGAGGGCCGGGACGCGGAGGACGCGCGCGAACTCCTGTCGCGCTTCAACGACACGGCCCGCGCGGTCATCGGGCGTTACGGCGGCACCGTCGAGAAGTTCATCGGCGACGCGGTCATGGCCGTCTGGGGGACCCCGATCGCCCGGGAGGACGACGCGGAGCGGGCCGTCCGTGCCGCCATCGATCTCGTCCCGGCCGTCGCCGCCCTGACGCCCGGGCTCCAGGCGCGTGCCGGCGTGTTCACCGGCGAGACCGCGGTGAACATCGGCGCGGTCGGGGAGGGGATGGTCGTGGGCGACGCGGTCAACACGGCGGCGCGGCTCCAGTCCGCTGCGGCGACGGGGACGGTCCTCGTCGGCGAGGCGACGATGCGGGCGGCGTCCTCCGCCATCGCCTTCGAGCCGGCCGGCGAGCAGGACCTGAAGGGCAAGGCCGCGCCGGTCGCGGCCTGGCGCGCGCTGCGCGTCATCGC
>JBFKVO010000229.1:0-3207 GCA_041639095.1 Candidatus Limnocylindrales bacterium
CGCCCGGTTCACGTCCTCGCGGCCGACCTCGCGATGGTGGGCGGTGACCGCCACCTGGCCCTTCGAGTTCATGCTCTCGACGTGCTGGCCGCCGACACCGACGAACGCGCGGTCGATCTTCCAGCCCGACAGGCGCTCGGCCCGCTCGACCGCGTCGGCGATCGAACGGACGGTCTGGTCGATGTTGACCACGACACCCTTCTTGAGGCCAGACGCCGGGACCGTCCCGTGCCCGATGACGGTCAGGCGGCCATCGCGGCTCACCTCCCCGATGAGCGCACAGACCTTGGTCGTCCCGACGTCGATCCCGACGAGGACCGCTTCTCTCTCCACGATGTCCGTCCGTCTCCCGTCTTCACGTCCCGCAGGACGAAGCCTAGATGAAGTGGCGCCGGATGAGTGCCACGTTATTGAAGATCCGGAACCCGAAGCTGATGAGCGCCACGAGGTAGAGGTCCAGCCCGAGGCGGTCGCCGATGAACGTCAGCAGGACCGCGACGATCGCGTTCGTCACGAAGCCGGACAGGAAGATCGCGTTGTCGTAGACGCCGTCGAGCTCCGCACGCACCGCGCCGAGCACCGAGTCGAGCGCGGCGAGGATCGCCACCGCCGAATAGCGGCTCAGCTCGAAGCTGACGTTGACGTTGAGGACGAGCCCAGCCAGGACGCCGACGAGGAGCCCGGCCAGGGGTAGGAGCACGGTTCGTCGCCCTCTCTCCAGTGCGTTGCGGGCAAGGCTACTCGACCCGCGCGGCGGCTGCCACGCGTCCACGCGCCCACCGCCGGGGAGGACCGGACCGGTCATGGCGCGGGAGTCGCCCGCGGGATGTAGGTGCCGTCGTCGGGTCCCGCGAGGATGACCCGGCCGACCTCGTCCTCGCGCTGCGCGAGCAGGCTGCGCAGCAGGCGCACCTGCTCGGGGATGAGGTCGGGGGGGCGGAGGGTCGGGGTGTAGTGACCGAACACGGCGACCCACGTGTCGGGCCGCGTGAACAGGACGAAGCCGTTGGCGGTCGAGATCCGGACGCCGAACGAACCGGCCGTGCTGCCCACGTCCGACGGGACGATCGCCGCGAGCCGCGTCGCGGCGTCGAAGTCGACGGGGTCGAGGCGCGTTCCTGCGCCGAACGTCGCGGTCGACGAGTCGCGCTCGTCGCGGATCACGTGGAGGTCGGCCGCCTCCTCGGCGAACGCCTCGCCGACCGCGGCGAAGAGCGTGCCGGTGGCGTCGACGAGGTAGCTCGCGTCGCCCACCCGCCAGACGAGGATCGGGGTGCGCTCGATCACGTGGACGACGAGCGTGTCGGGCAGGCTCACCTCGACCGACGCGCCGAGGACGGTCGGGAGCTCGCGCACCTGGTCCGCGAGGGGCTCGGTCCGGACCTGGAACAGGTTCTCGCCCTGGGCGACGTCGAGGACGGCGGCGACGGCCGCCTCGTCGGTGTACCGGAGCGGATCGATCTCGAGGCGCTCGTAGGCGAAGGCCGACGAGCCCGCGACGCCGTAGATCGCCCCGGCGGTCACGATCATCCCGAGCAGGGCGCCCGCGCGCGCCGGCGAGAGGCCCGCCGATGCACGTCGGACCCGCGGGCCGCGGCGTACCTGGCGGCCGCGCACGCGCGGCGTCCGGCCGCTCATCGGTGGAGGTCGGCCGGGCCGAGCGGCGCGCGCCGGCGCGCCTCGGCGCGCTCGATCGCGAGGAGGACGATCCGCTCGCACACCGCCGCGAAGTCGTAGCCGCCGTCGGCGGCCATCGTCGGGAACAGCGAGATCGGCGTGAATCCCGGGATCGTGTTGATCTCGGAGAGCACGAGCCCGGAGTCCGCGAGCAGGAAGTCGACACGGGCGAAGCCCTCGGCGCCGATCGACCGGTAGGCGTCGCGGGCCAGCTTGAGGATCGACGCTCGCAGCTCGGCGGGGATCTCGGCCCGGGTGGACGTCTCCGACAGGCCCGGGGTGTACTTCGCCTCGTAGTCGTAGAACTCGTGGCCGGCGACGATCTCGCCGGGACCGTACGTCTCGATCGACGCGGGGTCGTTGCCGATGACCGACACCTCGAGGTCGCGCGCGCCCGGGAGGTAGCGCTCGGCCAGGGCGAGCGTGTCGAACCGGAAGGCCTCGTCGAGGGCCGCGGCGCGCTCGTCGGCCGCGTGGGCGAGCGTCATCCCGACCGACGAGCCCAGACGAGCCGGCTTGACCATCAGGCGGGGGTCGTCCGTCGCGGCCGCGAACGCTTCGAGCTCGCCGAGGACGCCGTCCGGGTCGCGCCGCCAGCGATCCTCGCGGATCTCGCGCCAGTCGACGACCGGCAGGCCGAGCCCACGCCACAGCCGCTTCTGGAGCGCCTTGTCCATGCCGAGCGCGGACGCAGCGATGCCCGAGCCGGTGTAGACGATGCCGGCCCCCTCCAGCATCGCCTGGACGGTGCCATCCTCCCCGAACGGCCCGTGGAGCGCGATGAGGACGACGGGCGCGGGCGAGGCCGTCGCGAGCCGATCGAGGGCCGCGCCGGCCGCATGCGGGCCGTCCGCACCGAGCGCGACGGGGTCGTCGTATGCGGCCGGGTCGCGATCGCCCCGGGCGTGGTCGGCGGGCAGCCACCACCAGGCCCCGCCGAGGTCGATGAGGATCGGCTGGACCCGCCAGCCGGCGTCGCGCAGCGCCTGCGCGATCGCGCTACCCGACACGATCGACACGTCGTGCTCGGCCGACGGGCCGCCGAGGAGCACGGCGACCGGGGGCCGATCGGCCGGGGCAGGCCGCGCGAACGCCCCCGCGCGGGCGGCGGGCACGCGACCGCGGTCGCTCATGGCCGAGTCTCCGCCGGCAGCTCGTCCACCGAAGGACGTTCGACGGGTGGCCGCGCTGCGGCGTCCCAGCCCGTCCAATCGCCGATGAACTCGACCTCGTAGGCGAGCTCGACCCCGTACCCTGCCGCGACGGTCGCGCGGACATGCTCGGCGAGATGGCGCACGTCGGACGCGGTCCCGCGCCGGTCGTTGACGATGAAGTTCGCGTGCTTCTCGGACACGACCGCGGCGCCGATCCGGGTCCCCTTCAGCCCTGCCGTGTCGATGAGCCGGCCGGCCGAGTCGCCCGGCGGGTTCCGGAACACGCTCCCGGCCGACGGCAGCCCGAGCGGCTGGTGGGCCTGCCGCCAGCGGCGGATCTCGTCGAGGCGGGCCTTGATGACGGCCGGCTCGGCCG
>JBFKVO010000230.1:0-3183 GCA_041639095.1 Candidatus Limnocylindrales bacterium
CGTCGAGGCGCTGGCGACCGGCCTTCCGGTCGTCGCACCGCGCGACGGTGGACCGCCCACCTATGTCGAGGAGGGCGTGACCGGGGTCCTCGTCGACACCCGCTCGGAGGCCGACCTCGTCCGCGGGATCCACGCCGCCCTCGATCTCGCCATCGCTCCGCGAGGGCTCGAGGAGGCGACGGACACGATCCGCCGGACGTACGACACCCGGACGATGGCCGGGCGGCTGGCCGCCGTGTATGCCGGTGGCGTGGACGCGATGCGTGCGCGCATGGCGTCATGACGCTCCTCGTCGTCAGCCCCGACTACGCCTCGCACGCCCGACCTCTCATCGCGCTCGCGACCGAGTGGAAGGCACGCGGCGAGCGGGTCGTCGTCGCGACCGGCCCCGCAGTCGCACCGCTGGTCGCCGACGCGGGCCTCGAGTACGCGCGCCTGGCGCTCGGTCGCGGGTCGAACGCCGCCATCGCGCGACCCGGGGACCAGCCCGCGGGGGAGGACGCCAATCTCCGGGCCTTCTTCGCGGCGACCCGTCGGGGAATGCTCCCGGTGCTGACCTACCAGGCGGAGCGGCGCGCCACGGATCTGCTATGGGAGCCCGTGTCCGTCGGACGGCGAACGATCCGGGTCGTCGACGAGATCCGGCCCGACGCGATCCTCGTCGATCATGTCGCGCTCGGCGCGACGGTCGGTCTGCGCGCTGCAGGCATCCCCTACGTCGACATCGTCCTCGGACACCCCACCCAGCTTCCCGTCGGGGATGAGACGTTCGGGGTCCCCACGCGGTGGCCGTCGGCGTTCCGGCCCGATCCGTCCGAGATGGCGTGCCTGCGCGACGCGGCGAGCCGCATCGCCCGGGCGGTCACGGCCGCCTACAACGACGCGCTGCGCGCGCTGTCGGGACGGGCGGCCACGGTGGACGACGCCTTCGCCGCGCCCGGGCCGCTCGTCCTCCTCAACTATCCGGCAACGCTCCACGAACCAGCGCGGACGGCCGCGCTGCCGCCGGCGCACGCCTTCATCGGCCCCGCGGTCCGGTCCGAGCGCGCCGAGGCTCCGGTCGACGCGTGGCTGGCTCGCGAGCCGTCGCGCCCGATCGTCCTCGTGTCCTTCGGCACCTTCCTGTCGGCTCGCGACGACGTGCTCGCGCGGGTCGCCGACGCCCTCCGCGGACTCGACGTCAGGGTCGCGATGGCGATCGGCGACACGGACCCACGGCGTCTCGGACCGATCCCGCCGGACTGGCTCGTCGCGTCGCACCTCCCGCAGGTCGCGATCCTCGCTCGTGCCGCCGCGTTCGTCACCCACGGCGGGAACAACAGCGTGACCGAGGCCGCGTTCCACGGTGTCCCGATGCTCGTCCTGCCGTTCTCGACCGACCAGTTCGACGGTGCGGCCGCCCTCGAAGCCGCCGGCCTCGGGCTCGCGGCGGATCCGAACGTCTCGTCCGCTCCTGCGTTGCGGGCCGCGGTCGAGCACCTCGTCGACGACCCGCCGCCCGGCGTCGCGCGCCTGGCCGCGGAGCTCACCGCACGCGCCGGGCCGGCGACCGCTCGGGCGACCGTCGCCGCCTGGATGCAGGGCCTCCTGCCCATCGAGGCGCCTGCCCCGTTGGTCGCGGGCTCGCCTGCCGACGCCGATCGCGTCGCGAGCCTGGCCATGCCTCCGACGTGACGCCGACCTGAAACCCACCGATGAGAGGAGAACCGATGACCGCCGCCCGCACCGCCCACACCGCTCCCGCCGCCCGGCCGGCATCCCCAGCCGCTCCGCCGCCGATCCCGGTGGAGCGCGCACGTTCCCTTGCGCGCTGGAACCGGCTCCTGACCGTCTTCCATGGCGCCCAGTTCGTCGCGATGCTCGCGATCGCGAGCACGGCCGTGGCGTTCGCTCCGTTCGTCCCGACCGTGAAGCCCATCATCGAGAACGGGTCGTTCGCCGGCATCGAGCAGACCCAGGTCGAGCTGTTCTCGATCCCACTGGCCTGGTGGATCGCCTCGTTCTTCGCGATGAGCGCGTTCGCCCACTTCGTGGCCGGCTGGCCGCTCCGTTCGCGCTACGAGGCGTGGCTCGCCCGCGGCATGAACCCGCTGCGCTGGATCGAGTACGCGTTCAGCAGCACCGTGATGATCGTGGCCATCGCCTACATCTCGTTCATCCAGGACGTGCCGGCGCTCGTCGCGATCGCCGGATGCAACGTCGCGATGAACCTGTTCGGGTGGAGCATGGAGGCGGCCAACGAGGGCCGCCAGGACCGGCCCGACTGGAAGCACTTCATCTTCGGCTCGATCGCCGGGATCGCACCGTGGATCGGGATCGTCTCGATCCTGCTCGCCTACGGGCTCCAGCCCGACCTTCCGGCCGAGGCCGGGATCCCCGCGTTCGTCTACGTGATCGTGGCAACGCTCTTCGTGTCCTTCAACATCTTCGCGATCACGATGGTCCTCCAGTACCGCAGGATCGGGATCTGGCGCGACTACCTCGTGGGCGAGAAGACGTACATGGTCATGAGCCTCGTCGCCAAGACGCTCCTCGCGTGGCAGGTCTTCAGCGGCACGCTGCGGCCGGGCGGGTGAGATCCGTGCCGACGCCGTCACGACCAGCTCGCCCGCCGGCGACGAGACATCGCGGCGCCACGCGACATCGCCGCGGCGTCAGCCGCCGCGCCGCCATCGCGACGCTCGCGTTGGCACTGCTCGCCCTCGCCGGCCCGGGCGCGACCGTCGCTCACCGACCCGTCGAGGCCGCTGCCGACGTCACGCAGATCCCGGACCTCGAGACGTCGTACGCGTTCTACCGCGACCTCGGGGCGGGAGAGATCCAGCGCTACGCGATCGACGGGGGCGTGGGACGACGCCTCGACGTCGGCGTCTCGATCCCTGCCCTGGAGCGCTACGCGACCTACGAGGTCGGGCTCGCGCTCGTCGGACCGGGCCTCCCTCGAGACGGTGCGCTACCTGCAGCGATCGCCGCGGACGTGGATGGCGACGAGGGCTGGATCGCGGCCGCGCCGGCCGACAACGGCCCGTTCTTCGAGCCCTTCACGCAGACCGACTACCGCCAGGGGCAGCGGATCGTCCTCGACCTGCCCGCCGACGGCGCATACGAGCTGCTCGTGTGGCAGCCGGACGGCACTGCCGGCAAGTACGTCCTCGACTCGGGCCGCGCCGAGGTCTTCGGCCC
>JBFKVO010000231.1:0-3159 GCA_041639095.1 Candidatus Limnocylindrales bacterium
CCCGGCAACTTCGTGTTCCGGATGCGCGAGTTCGAGCAGATGGAGATGCAGTACTTCGTGCGGCCTGGCGAGCCGGCGGCGGAGGCGTTCGAGGAGTGGCTCCCGCGCCGCCGGGCGTGGTACGAGGCGTACGGGGTGACGTCCGAGCGGCTCCGGCTGCGCGAGCACCGCCCGGACGAGCTCGCCCACTACGCGAAGAAGGCCGTCGACGTCGAATACCTGTTCCCGTTCGGCTGGAAGGAGCTCGAGGGCGTCCACAATCGGGGCGACTTCGACCTGTCGCGCCACGCGGAGGCGTCGGGCGAGAACCTCGAGTACTTCGACCCGGCGACGGAAGAGCACTTCGTCCCGTGGATCGTCGAGACGGCGGCCGGCGCCGACCGCGCCGCGTTCACCTTCCTCATCGACGCCTATCGCGAGGAGGAGGTCCGCGGCGAGACCCGGGTCGTGCTGGGCCTCCACCCGACCCTCGCGCCCTACACGGTCGCGGTCCTGCCCCTCCTCAAGAAGCGGCCCGAGATCGTGGAGATCTGTCACCGGCTGCGGGACGATCTCGCGCGCGACGTCATGGCGGTCTACGACGACACGGCCGCGATCGGCAAGCTCTACCGCCGCCAGGACGAGATCGGGACGCCGTGGTGCGTGACGGTGGACGTCGACTCCCTGGATGACGGCGCGGTCACGGTGCGCGACCGCGATTCGATGACGCAGGATCGGATCCCGCTCGAAGGGGTCAAGCGGGCGATCCTCGACCGCCTCGAGGCCGCCCGGCCGTAACATCCCGCGGCTACTCGCGTCTCCCTGAGTGGGAGCGACTCGGTTGCGAGGCGAGGGACGATGGACGACGAACGCGTCGTGTTCCGGAAGTCCGGCATGCGGATGGCCTTCGACGGCTGTCTCCTCCCGGTCGGCGCCGTGCTGTTCCTCGGCATGGCCGTCCTGCTCCTGTTCGGGGCCTTGGGCGTGGACCCCCTGACCCGCCTGATCGGTGCCGGAATGTTCGGGTTCTTCGGCGTCTTCATGGCCAGCGGCGCGGTGACGTTGATCGAGCGCGGGACCGTCGGCCGCGTGGCCGACGTGGGACCGGACGGGATCTGGCTGCCGGAGATGGGCCGCCTGCCGTGGTCGGCGCTGGCCGAGGTCCGCCTCGAGATCTTGCGCGGCGTCGGCGGCAACGACGCGACGGCGACGGTCGCCTACCGCCGTCTCGGCGTCGTGCCACGTGACCCGACGATCCGGCCTTCCGGGGCGACGACCGCCGGCTGGGCGATGGCGGGGGCGTTCGTCGCGCTCGTCCGGCGCCTGGATCCGCGTGTCCGACTCGGGATCGACGACCCGGCGCCGTTCGGCGCCGGCGAGCCCGAGCTCGGTCGAGCCGACTTCGAACGGCTCCTCGAGGTGACCCGCCGCTACGTGACCGTGATCGATGCCGCCGAGCGGCGAGCGCGCGAGCGAGCGCCGCGCTGGTCGTCGACCGCGTCGGCATCGTCGCCGGGCGCGCCGACGGTCGCCGAGATCAGCTCCATCGATGCGCGGCTGGCCCCGGCCCGTGCGTCGGAGACCGTCACCGGCTCTCCGACCCCCGTCGCGGCGACCGTCCGAACCGGCGAGCCGCGGGCGTCGTTCCGGGGGCCATCGAGCAGTGTGCTCGGCATCGTCGGGCGCCTCGTCCCGGGGCTGATCCCGATCGCGTTCCTCGTCGGTGTACCGCTCGTGCCCGATTGGTCGGGCGGTGACCTCACCGTGATCCTGGTGTTCTTCGTCCTGTGGGTGACGTTCTTCGGCGCGTTCCTCGTGGTGGCGGCGCGGCCGTTCGTCGCGGAGGTTCGGCGGTGGCGCGCGAACGCGGCAGAGTCCGTGTCGCTCGAGGTCGGGCCGGAGGGCATCCGGATGCCACCAGATGCCTTGATCCCGTGGAACGAGGTCGCGCAGATCCGGACCGAGCGCGGCGGGGTGACCGAAGCGTACGGCGGCGTCGAGATCGAGCGCTGGCTTCTCGTCGTCGTCCGGTCGACTGGCTCGCCGATCGAGCGCACGAGCACCGTCGGATCCGATCGCATCGACGACCGTTTCGACGACGTGCTCGACCTGGTCCGCTACTACCACCCGGTCGACGAGACCGGCTGACGGCGGGGTGCGCGTCGCGACCGCGTCCCGGGCGGGCTTGCCGCCGCCGCGCTACGCGCCGCCCTTCGGCTCCTTGCCCTTCGGCCAGTAGAGTTCCTTCTTGATCTGGGCCTCGGGGAAGCCCCGGGCGAGGAGGAGCTCCTCGGCGGCCACGATCATGTCCGGGTTGCCGCAGATGTAGGCGATCGTGTTGTCCGCGGTGAGGCCGTGGTCGTCGAGGACGCCCGGCAGGGCGATCTCGGCGCGGCCGGTGCGCCCGGTCCAGCCCGCGTTCGCGGGATCGTTCGGGCGTGAGACCGTCGGCTCGAAGGCGACCGGGTACTCGCCCGACGCCTGCCAGCCCTCGAGCACGTCGCGGTAGCCGAGGTCGCCGACGTACGACACGCCGTTGAGGAACACCGCCCGCCGCGGCGCGCCGTCGCGCATCAGCGTCCGCATCATCGACACGAACGGCGCATTGCCCGTCCCCGACGAGATGAACAGGTGGATCCGGTCGTCGTCGGGTTCGAGGACGAACTTGCCCTTCGGCCCGATCATCCGCATCCGGTGGCCGACGGGCAGGTCCCACAGGATCGGCGTGAACTGGCCGCCGTTGACGAGCCGGATGTACAGCTCGTAGCCCTCGTCGTCGGCCGTGCGCGGCGACGAGGCGACCGAGTACGGCCGCTGGACGAGGCGGCCATCGGCCATGACGCCGATCGTCATGTACTGGCCGGGCTCGAACGGCGTGGCGGCGCCGTCGAATCGGACCCAGAAGTAGGCCAGGCTCTCGTGCTGGTCGACGCGCCGGACGAGGGATGCGTTGTACCGCTCGTCGTCGGTCGCGATCACGCGCGGGGCAGGTGACTCGATCATGGACCGAGTGTACCGGTGATCGGCGGCTCGCCGTCCCGTTCACGGACGCGGCCCGTGTCAGGGCCCGCTACCGAGACACAACCGAGGCCCCGGCGCCTGCGCGGGTACAATCGCCCCGATCGCACAGACCGACCGCCACCGGCGGCGACCGCCCGTCCGCCGCCGCGTCCCGAGGAG
>JBFKVO010000232.1:0-3140 GCA_041639095.1 Candidatus Limnocylindrales bacterium
GATCGTCTCGTCGCCGAAGCTCCGTGCCCGCGAGACCGCGGAGCCGGTCGCGGCCGCGCTCGGGCTCGAGGTCCGGATCGATCGGCGCCTGGGGGATGCGCTCGACTACGCGACGATGGATCGGATCCTCGAGGATGCAGGCTCCCCGGCCCGGCTGATCCTCGTCGGGCACGATCCCGACCTCTCGTGGCTCGCGTCGGAGCTCACGGGGACGCAGATCGAGATGAAGAAGGGGGCGTTCGCGCGGATCGACCTCGAGACGTTCCTCGACGGTTCCGGCACGCTCCGCTGGCTCCTCCCGCCGGGACTGCTCCCGGACCACTGACCCGTCGGCCGCGCCCGGTCAGCTCGACGAGGGTTGCACGACCGGCAGCGCCCGGACGTCGCCGCTGGCGCCCACGGCACGCGACCCGAGCCCCGCGGCAAGCTCCCCGACGAGCGCTGCCAGCCGGTCCACGACACCCGGCGCGAGACGGTACATCACCCAGCTGCCGCGGCGACGCCCGACGACGAGGCCCGCCTCGCGGAGGACACGGAGGTGGTGCGAGACCGTCGGCTGGGCGACGTCGCAGCACGCGACGAAGTCGCACGCGCACACCTCGCCCTCGGCCGCGAGCTGGCGGACGATCGACAGCCGGGTCGGGTCGGCAAGGGCGGCGAAGAGCGTCGTGTCGGGATCGAGCGTGCGTGCCATGGGCGGATGATATCGATGACCATCGATATTGACAAGTATCGATATCACGCCTAGGCTCGATGCTGTTCGACCCATCTCCGATCCCGTGAGGCCCCGATGACGACCCAGACGA
Source organism: Candidatus Limnocylindrales bacterium (assembly GCA_041639095.1). Lineage (GTDB taxonomy): Bacteria > Chloroflexota > Limnocylindria > Limnocylindrales > CSP1-4 > CAKKPP01. The sequence goes on from JBFKVO010000232.1 coordinate 807, forward strand.
CCGAGACGACCATCCAGACCGAGGTCCGCGAGCGCTACGCCGACGCAGCCCGTGCCGTGAGCGCCGGCACGACCGATTCCGTGGCTCATGCGTCATGCTGCGATCCCGCCGGCGCCATCGCGTTCGGCACCCCCCTCTACGACGCGGACGAGCTCGCGGCGCTCCCGTCGGCCGCGGCCCTGGCGAGCCTCGGCTGCGGCAACCCGACGGCCGTCGCCGAGTTGCGTCGCGGCGAGACCGTGCTCGATCTCGGCTCGGGCGGCGGCATCGACGTGCTGCTGTCCGCGCAGCGCGTCGGTCCGACCGGGCGGGCGATCGGCGTGGACATGACCGACGAGATGCTCGAGCTCGCGCGCCGGAACGCGCGCGAGGCGGGCGCCGCGAACGTGGAGTTCCTGCGCGGCACGATCGAGGACCTGCCGCTCGATGACGCGAGCGTGGACGTCGTCATCAGCAACTGTGTCGTGAACCTGTCGGGCGACAAGGGCGCCGTTCTCGCCGAGGTCGCGCGGGTGCTCCGGCCCGGCGGGCGCATCGGGATCAGCGACGTCGTCGCCGACGACGCGCTGGGGGCCGCGGACCGGGCGCGTCGTGGCAGCTTCGTCGGGTGCATCGCCGGCGCCCTGTCGTTCGCGGAGTACCGGGCGGGCCTGTCGGCGGCCGGACTCGTCGACGTCTCCGTGGAGCCCACACACGCCGTCGCCGACGGGATGTACGGAGCGATCGTGCGTGCGACGAAGCCGGCGGCCTGGGCCGGGGTGGACCGGGTGGCACTCGCGGCGGCGCTGCCCTCCCCTGCCGAGACGCTCCCCGTCCTCGCCGACGATGGCTGCGCGTGCGGCGCCGGCGGCTGTTGCTGACGACCCGGGCCGCTCCCGCGGACGACCGGCGTGGTGGCGGGGCCTAGTCGCCTCCGCCGCGGTCGAGGGCGGCCGCCTCGGCGCAGATCGCGACGACGCCGAGCGCGGCGAGGCGCCGGTACGTCGCCGTCCGGCGTACGGTCCAGGCCGCGAGGTCGAGTCCGACCGCGGCCACCCGACGCGCCGAGGCGCGGTCGATCGCGTGCCAGTCCGCCGACACCCCGGTGCAGCCGAGATCGCGCGCGGTCGCGATCGTAGTCGGGTCGAGATCCTCTACGTTCAGCCAGCGCGGCCAGCCCGGTCGTGCACTGGCGACCGCCTCCAGTGCCTCCGGCTCGAACGCCGAGACGACGGCTCGGCGGAGCCCGCGCCCGTCGCCACGTTTCGCCTCGATGACCTCGACCGTCCCGGCACCCGGTACGCCCTTCACCTCGATGTCGAGGAACACGCTGTCGGGTGCGGCGTCAAGGACCGCGGCGAGGGTCGGCACGCCGTGGCGGCCCAGCTCCGCTGCCGGTAGCGCATCCGCGCGCTCCGGCCGGCCCTGGACGCGCTCCAGCGTCTCGTCGTGGAGGAGCACCGGGACACCGTCCGCGGCGCTCCGGACGTCGAACTCGAGGCCGTCGCAGCCGGGGATCCGGAGCGCGGCGAGCATCGCCGGCAGCGAGTTCTCCGGAGCCCGGCGCCAGTCGCCACGGTGCGCGAGGCGGACCGGCCGTGCCACCGTGCGGCTCACGGCAGCTCCAGGATCGCCGAGAGTCCGAGATGGTCCGATGGATAGAGCGTCGGGTCGCCCACGGCGGGGCGGTCGAACACGAGCCGGCAGGCCGAGACGGTCACCGGGCCACGCACCCAGATGTAGTCGAGGCACCCGGGCGGACCGTCGGTGTCGATCATCGGGCCCTGGATCCCGCTGGGCCAGGTCACGGCCGGCTCGGCGCCGTTCGCCTCGAGGTGGGCCGAGCGGAAGCCGGCGGTGGTCATCCGCGCGTACGTCGGCTCGTTCGGCTCGGCGTTGAAGTCGCCCATGACGACCTGGACGTCGGATGCGGCGGCGACCCCGAGCCAGTCGAGGAGCTGCTCGGCCTGGGCGTCGCGGGCGGCCTCCTCGGCGGTCGGGTCGTGGAGGTGGGTGACGGTGACGAGGACGCGGGTCCCGCCCGGGGTCGTCACGAGCGTCCGGTGCGCCGCGCGCCGGTGCCCGAGGTCGATCCGCTCGTCGCCGATGCCCACGAGCGGCTCGCGCACGAGCAGGCTGTTGCCGTACTCGGGCCGACCCGCCCAGCCGCGGATCGCCCCGTAGCGGCCCTCCCCGGCGGCACCGATGAGCCGGTCCTGCTGGAGCGGGTAGACGACCTCCTGGAGGCCGAGCAGGTCTGGCAGCAGCGCCGCCATGTCGGCGAGCAGGAGCGGGAGGCGCTCGTCCCAGCGATCGGCGAGGTTGCGGATATTGAGCGTCGCAACGTGGAGGTGC
>JBFKVO010000233.1:0-3125 GCA_041639095.1 Candidatus Limnocylindrales bacterium
CAGGCTGGCGAAGCGCGGACGAGCCGGCCGGCCGGCGTGCTTCGACGCGATACTGCTGACTGCGGGTCACGGCATGGCAGGGTCCGCACGCCCCACGCCCCATGCCCCACGCCTACCTCCCAAGCGTCACGCCGCGTGGCGGTCCGTCCAGCATGACCGCGTCGCTCCCCTCGACGCGGATCCACACGACCGCCGGGCCCGGCCACGGGGCATCGCCACGGAGTGCCGAGACCGCCTCGGCGGCACGCGCCGGAAACGCCGCCGCGAACGTCGCCGCGAACTGCCGAGCGAGGTCCCGGTTGGCGGCGGTCGAACGGAGCACGAGCAGCCGCGACGTGGCCGGCATCGCACCGGTGAGGGCCGCGACCGAGCGGGCGATCTCGGACGAGGGCAGGGAGAGCTCCTTCTCGGCGATCCAGCGCAGCTGCTGCTCGAGGCGGCGGATCTGCGACTGGACCTCGCAGGCAACGAGGAGACCCGCACGGGGATCGTGGAGCACGACATCGACGACGCCGCGCGCCGGCGCGACGACCGGGACCTCGGGCGTCGCTGCCCAGCGGCGATCCAGCCCGCGCAGGAGCGCCTCGACCATCGAGGCCTGGAAGCGATCGACGAGCCGCGGGCCGGTGCCCGTGAACAGGCGCATGCTCAGCTCCGCACCGAGCGCAGCAGCCACGTGCGCCAGGACGAGCGTGCTTGGGCGCGCAGTGCCCGCCTCGATCCGCGAGAGATGAGCCCGATCGATGCCCGCCGAGCGTGCGACGCTGGCCTGGCTCGCGCCGCTGTCGAGGCGCGCCTCGACGATCTGCCGGCCGATGGCGCGTCGGAGATCGCGCTCACGTGCGACGGCCACCCGGCCGACCGAGCGAACGGGCGCCGACGAGCGGTGGGCCGGTCGTTCGTCGGGCATCGCGCCGTGCAGTGAAGCGCATGTCCCTCACCGGGGACTCATCTGCGGAACGCGTCAGCGGCCGGCACGCCCAGGCCCGAGGGCCGTGCTCGCGTCAGCCCAACAGGTCGCGCAGGTCGATCCGGCCGTCGTGGGTGTAGACGTTGAAGCCGTCTCCGCGCAGGAAGCCGACGAGCGTGACGCCGAGGCGGTCGGCGAGGCGGATCGCGAGGTCCGACGGGGCGGAGACGGCGCAGACGATCGGGATCCCCGCCACCGCCGCCTTCTGGACGATCTCGAAGCTGACCCGCCCGGACACGAGGAGGACGCGGTCCCAGAGCGGCAGCTCGCGCGCCTTCACCCGCGATCCGATGACCTTGTCGAGAGCGTTATGGCGGCCGACGTCCTCGCGGATCGCGACGAGGCGGCCGTCGGTCTCGAACAAGGCGGCTGCATGGAGGCCGCCGGTCTGCTCGAACGCCGCCTGCGCCTCGCGCAGTCGGTCGGGCAGCGAGAGGACCACCGCCCGGGCGACGACGGGCAGGCCGGCCGGGAGCGGCTCGCAGCGGATCGCGACCGACTCGATCGACGCCTTCCCGCAGATCCCGCACGAGGCCGTCGCCACGAAGTTGCGCGCGGCGACCCGCGAGGCATCGAAGCGCTTCGCCAGGCGGACGACGATCGCGTCGTCGGGCTCGGCCATGTAACCGGGGTCGCCGTATTCGACACCGGTCACGGCGGCCGCCGCCGAGGCCGCGTCGCCGGGCTCGCCGATCAGCCCCTCGGTCGTCAGGAACCCGATCGCGAGCTCGTCCTCGTACCCGGGGGTACGCATCGTGACGGCGATGGAGACGGGCTGCTGCCGCGGCCCCGCAGCCCTGATCTCGAGCGGCTCCTCCCCGACGACCAGGTCGTCCCGGACCTCGAGCTCCGCGCCCCGCACCGCGACGACCTTCGCGTTCGACACGTGACGGACGGGCAGGGCGGGATCCAGGCGGGTCTTCACGCGACCGAGTGTAGGGCCTCGGCCGGTCCGGATCGGCCGCATGGCCGTGAGCGACGCGACGGCCACCTATGCTTCGGGTGATGGCAGCGCTCTCGGACCGCCAGCACGAGGCCCTTGCGACCGCACGAACGGCGGTCCTCGCGACGGTGGCGGACGATGGGCGGCCCAGGACCGTCCCGATCTGTTTCGTGCTCGGCACGACCGACGACGGTCGCCCGGCGCTGTTCACGCCGATCGACGAGAAGCCGAAGGCGTCGGCCGACCCACGAGCGCTGGCTCGCGTCCGCGACATCGAGGCACGACCCGCGGTCAGCGTCCTCGTCGATCGCTGGGACGAGGACTGGTCGCGCCTCGGCTGGCTTCGGATCGAGGGCGAGGCGGCCGTCGTCGAGGCCGACGGTGCCGTCGTCATGGCACTGCGGGCGAAGTACCCGCAGTACGCCGGCCACCAGCTGGACGACCGACCGATGATCCGGATCGCGATCGAGCGCGTGCGTGCCTGGGGTTCGCTGGCTCCAGGGGACCCGGGCTAGGGAGACCCGGTCCGACGCAGATGGAGCGCCGGCGCGATCGGGCGGAGACAGTGGGTCGACGCCATCGCGGCCGCGTACGCGCCGGTGCCGAGGAGGGCGACGATGTCCCCCTCCGCGACGGGCGGGAACGGGTACGACTCGGCGAAGAGGTCGTGCGCCTCGTTGATGTTGCCGGCGATCTCGACCGTCCAGGTCCGCTCGGCGAGCGGGTCGCGGCAGGGCACGAGCTCGTTCAGGAAGCCGTAGATGAAGTAGCCGTTCGAGAGGTTCCAGCCGGCGTCGAGCCCGACGAAGCGCGCGCCGCCCCGGTCCTCGACGGTCGTGACCTCGGCGAGCAGGATCGCCGCATCGCGGGCAAGGTGGTCGCCTGGCTCGCAGGCGATCGCGACGTCGAGCGGGGCGAGGTGGCGCACGAGCGTCGCGACGTAGTCGTCGAGGTCCACCGCGACCTCGTGGCGCCGGCCCGGCGCGCCGAGGCCGCCACCCACGTTCACCTCGGCGATCGGGCAGCCGAGCTCGCGCAGACGGACCGCCATCGATGTCGCGCGCTCCAGAGCCGCCTCGAACGCCGGCAGGCCGTCCGCGAGCCAGCCCGAACCGGCATGGAAGTGGACGGTGTCGATCGTGAGATCGTGCTCGCGCGCCACGGCGACCGCCTCGTCGAGCCGCTCGGGGAGGATCCCGAACTTCGTGGGGC
>JBFKVO010000234.1:0-3124 GCA_041639095.1 Candidatus Limnocylindrales bacterium
ATGAACGTGGTCGGCGACCTGTTCGGCGCCGGCAAGATGTTCCTGCCCCAGGTCGTCAAGAGCGCCCGCGTGATGAAGAAGGCGGTCGCGCACCTCGTCCCGTTCATCGAGGCGGAGCGCGGTCCGGGCGGCGCTCGCTCCGCCGGCAAGGTCGTCATGGCGACCGTCAAGGGCGACGTCCACGACATCGGCAAGAACATCGTGGGCGTCGTCCTCGGCTGCAACGACTTCGAGATCGTCGACCTCGGGGTCATGGTCCCGGCCGCGAAGATCCTCGACACGGCCCGCGAGCTGGGCGCGGATGCGATCGGGCTGTCCGGGCTCATCACCCCGTCGCTCGAGGAGATGGCGTTCGTCGCGTCGGAGATGGAGCGCGAGGGGTTCACGATCCCGCTCCTCATCGGCGGCGCGACGACCTCGCGGACCCACACCGCGGTGAAGATCGAACCGCGCTACTCGGGACCGGTCGTCCACGTCCTCGACGCGTCCCGTGCGGTCGGCGTCACCTCGACGCTCGTCGACGCGGAGCGGCGCGAGGCGTTCGCGGCCGGCGTGCGCGCGGAGTACGAGCAGGTCCGCACCGACCGCGGGGCACGCACGGAGCGCGAGGCCCGCCACCCGATCGCCGAGGCGCGCCGCCACCGGTTCGCGATCGACTGGTCGGCGGTCGAACCGCCGCGGCCGTCGTTCCTCGGCGTGCGCACGATCGCCGACCACCCGCTCGACGACCTTGTACCCCGGATCGACTGGAGTCCGTTCTTCGCGACGTGGGAGCTGAAGGGACGTTACCCCGAGATCCTCACGGACCCGGTCGTCGGCGCCGCCGCCGCCTCGCTCCACCACGATGCGCTCGCGCTCCTCGGGCGGATCGTGGAGGATCGGCTCCTGGCCGCCCGCGCGGCGGTCGGCTTCTGGCCGGCGAACGCGGTCGGCGACGACATCGAGCTGTACGCCGGCGATCGCCGCGCCGGCGTAGCCGGCATCGTCCACACGCTCCGCCAACAGATGGTCAAGCCGCCCGGTCGCCCGAACCTCGCCCTCGCCGACTTCGTCGCCCCGCGCGAGACGCGCGTCCCGGACCACGTCGGCGCGTTCGCGGTCACCGCCGGCCACGGTCTCGACGCGCTCGTCGCCGAGTTCGAGGCCGCCCACGACGACTACTCGGCGATCCTCGCGAAGGCGCTCGCCGACCGGCTCGCCGAGGCCTTCGCGGAGCGCCTCCACGAGCTCGTGCGGCGCGAGCTGTGGGGCTATGCCGCCGACGAGGACCTCGACAACGAGGCGCTCATCCGCGAGACATACCAGGGCATCCGGCCGGCGCCCGGCTACCCGGCCTGTCCCGACCACACGGAGAAGGGCCCGCTGTTCGAGCTCCTCGAGGCGGGCGAGCGAGCCGGGATCTCGCTCACCGAATCGTTCGCGATGCTCCCCGCGGCCGCGGTGTCCGGCTACTACTTCTGGCACCCCGAGAGCCACTACTTCGGACTCGGGCGGATCGGGCGGGACCAGCTCGAGGACTACGCGCGGCGGAAGGGGATGGCGGTCGAGACGGCAGCGCGCTGGCTGGCGCCGAACCTCGCCGACGACTGAGGGGGGAGGCTGCTGGCGGCCCTCGGAGCCCGGACGCTAGCGGGCCCGGAACTGGCGGCCGGCCTCCGCCCGGGTCCGCACGCCGAGCTTGCGCAGGACGTTCGAGACGTGCGTCTCGACCGTGCGCGGCGAGATCGACAGCGCATCCGCGATCTGCCCGTCGGTCAGGCCGTCGGCGACGAGCCGGAGGACCTCCGCCTCGCGCGCCGTGAGGCCCTCGACGCCGGTCGCGGCCGCGCCGCCTGCCCGCCCGACGCGCACGTCGGCGACGAGCTGGCGGACGAGGTCCGCCGCCATCGCCCGCGACATCGCGAGCTGTCCCGCGGCGGCGCCATGGATCGCGCGGACGAGGGCGTCGGGACGGAGGCCCTTCGTCAGGTAGCCGCTCGCGCCGGCCCGGAGCGCGTCGAGGACGTCGCGCGGAGCCGTGCTCACCGTGAGCATGAGGATCCGCGCCTCGGGCAGGCGCGGGGCGAGCTCACGGACCAGCGCGATGCCGCTCCGGTCGGGCAGGTCGATGTCGACGAGGACGACGTCCGGGCGGAGCCCGGGCACGACGCGGATCGCCTCGTCGGCGCTCTCCGCGGAGCCGACGACACTGAGCGTCGGCCCCTCGATCGCCGCCTGGAGCGCGGACGAGATGAGCGGGTGGTCGTCGACGATGACGACGCGCAGCGGACGGCCAGCCGACGCATCAGGCACTGTGATCGTCCCCTGTTCGGTCCTCGCGGCCGTCGGGCGGCAACGAGACGCGGACCGACGTGCCCCGGCCGGGGCGCGACGTGACGCGTACCCGCGCACCGATCAGGGCGGCTCGCTGGCGCATGCTCCCGAGGCCGAAGCCGCCCGCCCGATCGCGCGCGGCGAACCCCCGTCCGTCGTCCCGGACGGTGAGCGACACCGTTCCCGCGCGTGCGGTCACGAGCACCTCGACACGCCCGGCCCCGGCGTGCTTCGCGACGTTGTTGAGCGCCTCCTGGGCGATCCCGAGCAGCTCCGACTGCTCGCGGGGCGTGAGCTCGGGCAGGGCCCGGACGTCGACTCGTGATGCGATCCCGTGCGGGATCGTCCGTTCGCCGACGATCTCGCGCAGGAGCTCCTCGAAACTCGAACCCTCGGCGCCCGGCGAGCGGGATGCCAGGACCGCGGCCCGTGCGTCCGCGAGCGCCTGCTCGATCGCGGCCGCCGCCTCTTCGGCGGCGGTCAGCGCGGCCGGCGCGAGGTCCGGGTGCGCGACGACGGTCTCCTGGCGGAGCTGTGCGTACCAGAGGCGCTGGGCGAGCCCGTCGTGGATCTCGCGCGCGAGGCGCTCGCGCTCCCGGACGGTCGCGCTCCGTGCTTCCTCGCGGACGGCCGCGGCCTCGGCCTCCTTCCGCTCCGTGACGTCGTGGTCGATCTCGAGGATCCGCTCGACCGTGCCCCGCGGCCCGCGTCGGACCGCCTGGCGACTCATGGACACCATCCGCCGTCCATCCCGGGCGACGTGAACGATCTCGCCCTCCCAGGACCCGCACGCCGCGAGCGCCCGGGTGAC
>JBFKVO010000235.1:0-3120 GCA_041639095.1 Candidatus Limnocylindrales bacterium
CGGACGCCGATCCGCGACCTCTGGCTGTGTGGGTCGGCGACGCACCCGGGCGGCGGCATCATGGGCGCCAACGGCAGGCTGGCGGCGCTCGAGGTCCTCCGCGCGAAGGGCCGGAGGGCTGCCTGATGGCGGCACGGTCCGGGGCGTGGGACGCCGTCGTCGTCGGCGCGGGCCATAACGCGCTCGTCGCGGCGGCCTATCTCGCGAAGGGTGGCCTCAGCGTTCTCGTGCTGGAGCGCCGCGACCGCGTCGGCGGCGCGTCCGACACGACCGAGCTTGCGCGGGGCGCCCGGGTCCCGACCCTCGCCCACACGGTCGGCCGGCTGCGGCGCTCGGTCGTGGACGACCTCGACCTGAAGCGCCACGGCCTGACGCTCATCGGCCCGGAGGTGCGCGCGTTCGCACCGTCAGCGGACGGGTCCGCGGTCACGCTCTACACGGACGCCGCGCGGACCGCCGCCGGGCTGCGCGAGACGTCGCCGGCCGACGCGGATGGCTACCTCCGTCTCGACGGCATCGTCCGCGCCGTCGGGCGCTTCCTCGGCGACCTCGCCCGGACGACGCCGCCGGACATCGCGGACCCGGGGCTCGGCGACGCCCTCGACGGGCTCCGCCTCGGGCGCTCGTTCCGGGGACTCGGGCGGGACGGGACGCGCACGATCGCGCGGATCCTGCCGATGGCCGTCGCGGATCTCGTCGCCGAGCACCTCACCACGGACCTGGTGCGGGCAGCGGTCGCCTGGCGCGGCGTCCGCTACACGGCGATGGGCCCGTGGTCGGCGGGGACCGCGGCCGTGCTCCTCTCCGACTCCGCCGGCAGCGACGGCGGGGCCGCGGGCGAGACGGTCTACGCGGTCGGCGGGCCCGGGGCCCTCGCCGCGGCGCTGGCGGACGCGGTGCGCGCCGCCGGCGGCGAGATCCGGACCGCCGCCGAGGTCGTCGCGATCGCCTCGCACGACGGTCGCGCCACTGGCGTCGTCCTCGAAGACGGCGAGGAGATCCCGGCGCGCGCGGTCGTGTCCGGCGCGGACCCGAAGCGGACGCTCGTGGATCTCGTCGATCCGGTCGCCCTGGGCCCGAGCCTCGGCTGGCGAGCCGGCAACTACCGGACGCCCGGGGTCGTCGCGAAGGTCAACCTCGTCCTCGACGGCACACCGACATTCCCGGCAGCCGGCGACGACGGCGCGAGCCTCCGTGGGCGGATCCTCCTCGTCGACGGGATCGACCCGATGGAGCGGGCGTTCGACGCAGCGAAGTACGGGCGCGCCAGCGACGCCCCGATCCTCGAGGCGACGATCCCGTCGCTCGCCGACCCGTCGCTCGTCGAGGGTGCGAGGAATGGCACCCAGGTGATGAGCGTGATCGCGCAGTACGCGCCGTACGCCCTCCGCGACGGGAGCTGGGACGTGGAGCGCGAGGCGTTCGGCGACCGTGTGGTCGCTCGCCTCGAGGCGGTCGCCCCCGGGATCGGCGCGATGGTCCGCGCCCGCCAGGTCCTGACGCCGGTCGACCTCGAGCGCGACTACGGACTCACCGGCGGGCATCCGCTCCACGGCGAGCCGGGCCTCGACCAGTTCTTCCTGTGGCGGCCGCTCCTCGGCCACGCCCGCTATCGCGTCGGTGGCCTCGACGGACTGTACCTGTGCGGGTCCGGCGCCCATCCGGGCGGCGGGATCACGGGCGGCCCGGGCCAGAACGCCGCGCGCGAGGTCCGGGGGGATATGCGGAGCCGGAAGGGCCGCTAGCTCGGCGATGGCCGGGCAGTCCGCGGCCGGCATACCGGCAGCGGTGGGCGTTCAGCCGCTGTGCTGGCGGTGAGCCACGACGAGGCGGTCGCGCCCTCGCTCCTTCGCGGCATACAGCGCCGCGTCGGCGCGTTCGACGAGGTCGTCCTCGCCGTCGATCCCCTCGGCGGGCATCGCAGCGACGCCGGCGCTGATCGTCACGTGGATCGTCTGCGCGCCGTCGGCGACGCTCGTCTCCGCGATCGACCGGCGGATGCGCTCGGCGATGAGCGCGCCGTCCTCGGCGTTCGCCCCGACGAGCAGGATCATGAACTCTTCGCCGCCGTAGCGGATGAGGACATCGCCCTCGCGGATCGTCCGTCGCGCGGCCGAGGCGACGGCGGCCAGGACCCGATCGCCGACGAGGTGGCCGTACGTGTCGTTGATCGACTTGAAGTGGTCGATGTCGAGCATCGCGACCGACAGCGGCATGTCCGCGCGGATCGCCCGCTTGAACTCCTCGCGCAGGCGGATGAGTCCGAAGCGCCGGTTGTAGACGCCGGTGAGCGCGTCGAGCGTGGCGAGACGCTGGATCCGCTCGTGGGCGAGCGCGTTGTTGAGGGCCACGGAGAGCATCGGGCGGACGAGCCCGACGAGGCGCTCGGCGTCGGCGTGGATCGTGGCCGTCCGCGCAAGGACGAGGACGCCGACCGGCACGCTCTTGAACGGCAGTGGGACGACCATGACCGAGCGCGCCGGGAAGATCGCGACGGCCGCGTCGATCGCGACGTCGGCCGGCGCGTCGAGCCGGAGCGTCTCGCCGGAGCGGATCGCGTCGAGCACGGGCGGTGACGTCGTCAGGCGCTCGGGCTCGGCGAGGCCGCTCGACGATGCCACGCGGAGCGTCCCCTCGGCCTCGATGAGGATCGCACCCGCCTCCGTGTGGGTCAGCTCGAGGAGGTGACGCAGCGCGTGTTCGGTGGACGACGCCAGCTCGAGGTGGGCCGACAGCGTCGCCGACAGCGAGCGCACGTGGTCCTCCACCTGGTGTGATGCGGCAAGGGCGCGGATGAGCTCGTTGAACGACCGCGCGGAATCGCCGAACTCGTCGGTCGAGTCGACGGCGATCTCGCACTGCTCCGGGGTGCACATCGACCAGTCGCCCGTGTAGGTCGCGGACTTGAGGGCGTCGCGGACGGTCTCCATGCGCCCCGCCAGCTCCCGGACGCGGCTCCCGACGACGAACCGGGCAAGGCCGTAGTTCACGCCGCCGACCATGAGACCGGCGCCGATGCAGGCCGCCGCGAAGATCGGCGTCAGGACGTTCTCGGCCGGCAGCCCCAGGACGATCGAGAACGGCGGGAATGCCAGCCCGGTGACGAGCCCGAGCCCGACC
>JBFKVO010000236.1:0-3101 GCA_041639095.1 Candidatus Limnocylindrales bacterium
CGGCGGGCGCCCGGACGGGGTCGCGCCCACGCTGGCCGACGTCGTCGCCGCGCTAGACTAGGACCCTGACCCCGCATCCCCGGCGGCGCCCAGCGACCCTGACGGACGCCGCACACAGGCGAGACCCGGGCCGCACGGAACGCGACCCGCCAGCTGGGAGCCCGACCCCATGACGACCGAATCGACCCCGCGGATCAAGATCACCTACGCGACCCTGCGCGCCGACAACGAGGACCTCCATCGCGCCTACGAGGAGGCGCTGACGCGGGTGCGGGGGAAGCTCGGGGGCCACCATCGCAACTACGTCAACGGGGAGTGGCGCGAGGGCGACGGGACGTTCGCGGTCCACTCGCCGATCGATCGCGACATCGTCCTCGGCACGTTCGCGCGCGGCACCCGGCGCGACGTGGTCGACGCGATCGACGCCGCGCGCGCGGCCCAGCCGGCCTGGGCGGCGATGCCCTGGCGCGACCGACTCGAGATCCTCCGCCGCGCCGCGGAGCTCATCAGCGACCGGCTGATGGAGTACTCCGCGCTCATGGCGATCGAGGTCGGCAAGAACCGGATCGAGGCCCTCGGCGAGGTCGAGGAGTCGGCGGACCTCATCCGCTACTACGCCCAGACGATGGAGGACAACGACGGCTACGACCACCCGATGGGCAACCTCGGGGACGCGTCGGTGCACACCCGCTCGGTCCTCCGTCCGCACGGCGTGTTCGGGGTCATCAGCCCGTTCAACTTCCCGATGGCGCTCGCCGCGGGCCCGACGTCGGCGGCGATGATGGCCGGCAACACGGTCGTGTTCAAGCCGTCGAGCGCGGCGCCCCTGTCGGCCGTGAAGCTCGTCGAGGCGTACATCGATGCCGGCGTCCCGGCCGGCGTCGTCAACCTCATCATGGGCCCCGGCGAATCGGTCGGCGAGGAGATCCAGGAGAACCCGGGCATCGACGGGATCGTGTTCACCGGCTCGTACGAGGTCGGGATGGGCATCTTCCGAGACTTCTCGACGACCTGGCCGCGGCCGTGCATCGTGGAGATGGGCGGCAAGAACCCGGCGATCGTCACCCGCAACGCGGACCTCGAGGAGGCGGCCGAGGGGATCATGCGCAGCGCGTTCGGCTTCGGTGGGCAGAAGTGCTCGGCGAACTCGCGCGTCTACGTCGAGAAGCCGGTCCACGACGAGCTCGTCCGACTCCTCGTCGAGAAGACCGAGAAGATCACCATCGGCGACCCGCTCGTCCGCGAGAACTGGCTCGGCCCGATCGTCGACCAGCGCGCGGTGGACCGCCACCAGCAGGCCGTGGCCGAGGCGCACCGGGACGGGACCGTGTTCACCGGCGGCGAGCGGCTCACCGACGGCGACCTCGCCCGCGGCTACTACGTCGAGCCGACCGTCGTCGGCTTCCTGCCTGCCGACCACCGCCTGTTCCGCGACGAGCTGTTCGCGCCGTTCACCGCGGTCCACGCCGTCGAGTCGCTGGACGAGGCGATCGCGCTCGCGAACGACGTGGTGTACGGCCTCACGGCCGGCGTCTACAGCGAGGATCCGGGCGAGGTACAGGCGTTCCTCGACAAGATCCACGCCGGCGTCCTCTACGTGAACCGACGCGCCGGCGCGACGACCGGCGCGTGGCCGGGCATCCAGGCGTTCGGCGGCTGGAAGGGCAGCGGCTCGACCGGCAAGGCCGGCCTGTCGATGTACTACGTCGCGCAATTCATGCGGGAGCAGAGCCACACGGTCGTCGACTGACCGATCCCGAGCCTGGGCGCCCAGCCGACGAGGGATCGATCGGAAGACGGGGCATGGCATGTCGAGCGACCGGCACTCGGTTGCTCCGGTCGGAGTCGCGCTCCTGGCGCTTGCGGTCGTCGGGTCGGTCGGCCTCGCCCTCGGGGTGGGGCCGAAGCTGCTCGAGGCGTTCCCGGACGTCGGGCTCACCGACGACGAGCGCCAGGCTCGGGTCGACGCCGCGCGTGAGCGTGAGCGGCGGTACCTCGCCGACTTCGTTGCCGGTGGGGAAGACCCTCGGGCGTTGCCGCGGATCTACATCGAGACGTTCGCTGCAGCACCGTCGACGCTCGACGAGGTCGTCCGGGAGGCCTCCCTGATCGTTCGCGGCACCGTCGTCGCAACGACGTTCACGATCTCGGACGAGGGGCTGTCGAGGGCGACGTCTCGCGTCAGCGTGCGCGACGTGGTCGATGGAGAGCCGCTCGCCGAGATCGTCGTCGAGCAGCGGGGCGGCCCCGTCCCGCAGGAGGATGGCGGGGCACTGGCGGCCCTCGAGAGCGACCCGATCGTGCTGCCGGGCGACGAAGTGATCCTGCTGCTCCGAGCAGGAGAGGGTGGCGCGTTCCACACCGTCCATGGCGGCATCTACCTCGTCGAGAGCGGGCTCATTCGCGTCATCGAGACGCCCGAGGAGTCCGCCCTTAGCCGGTCGGTCGACGGGATGAGTGAGGTCGCGTTCGTCGACGCGATCGAGGCTGCGCTAGTGCGCCGCTAGCGGGTCCAGCCCGCCGGACGATCGAGGCGGTATCCGGAACCAGGGCGGCCCGGGAGGTGTAGACCGGACGACGCCACCGCATGGAGGCAACGGTCATGCGCTCCCGATCCATCGCCATCGTCGCCGCGTCGCTCGCGCTCGCGGCCCTTGTGTTCGCTCCGGCCGCGCTGGCCGGCGGCGGCTGCCATCCGTCCGGGCCGACCGAACCCGTGGCTGCCGTCGGTTCTGACCTGACCGTCCGCATCGACGGCTGCATCTTCCTGCCCGCGGTCGACCGTGTTCCGGTCGGGACGACCGTCACCTTCACGAACGCCTCCCGCACGCCGCACGACGTCATCGGCGCGAACTACGCCTGGCAGAGCCCGATGCTCGAGCCAGGCCAGTCGTTCCGGCAGACCTTCTCCGCACCCGGGCTCTATCCCTACTCGTGCAGCCTCCACCCGGGCATGGCCGGGATCGTCGAGGTCGTCGCCGACGGCGATGAAGCCGACCTTGCCGCGGCACCCGACGTGGCGCCGCCGGCAGCGACGGATGGTGGCGACGATGCCCTTGCTCCGCTCGCCGCGGGTGCATTCGGGCTCGTCCTCGGCGCCA
>JBFKVO010000237.1:0-3099 GCA_041639095.1 Candidatus Limnocylindrales bacterium
CCGCCACCACGATCCGAGCGTGGACTCGCTCTCGACGAGGAGGACGTCCGCGCCTGCGACGGCGGCCTGGGTCGCTGCCAGGATCCCGGCCGGACCGCCGCCGACGACGAGGACGTCGACCGCGCGTTCGCGCCGGGTCACGGCGGGCTCGCGCGACGCATCCCGCGCAGGCAGCGTGCCGCGCCCGCCGAACCAGCGGATGACGTCGAGGTAGCGCTTGCGAAGGCGGCGCGGCCGGAGGAACCGATGGTGGTAGAAGGTCGGGGGGATCCAGCGGGCGCCGTACTCGAGGACCCCGAGGACATCGTTCCGCACTGTCGGGACGGCGTGCTCGCTGCGCACGACGAGGCCGTCGCGGGCGCCGACCCGGCAGGTCCGGACGCTCGGCATGCCGTCGACGGCACACTCGCACCAGCCGCATTGGCCGGTCGAGCACATGAGCCCACGCGGTCGGTGCAGGCGGAAGCTCCGCGAGAGGACCGGCTCGCCGGCGGCGAGGAGGCTGGCGGCGACCGGTTCGCCCTCGACGGCGTCGATCGTCCGACCGTCGAACGTGAACCGGATCGGGCGGCCGTGCGGCTCGGCGCCCGACCGGCCGCCGGCGATCCGTCGAGCCGGCACGTCAGCGCAGGTGGAAGGTCGGCGAGCTGTCGATGCAGACGCGCTTCGATTCGAGATAGGCGTCCAGCCCCTCCATCCCGAGCTCGCGGCCGATCCCGCTCATCTTCACCCCGCCGAAGGGGGTCTCGGCGAGCCGGACGTAGTGGGTGTTGACCCACACGTCCCCGACGCGCAACCGCCGGGCGATGCGGATCGCGCGGTCGAGGTCGCTCGTCCAGACGGCGCTCCCGAGGCCGAGCTCGCTGTCGTTGGCGAGCGCCAGCGCCTCGGCCTCCGAATCGAACGGGATGACCGAGAGGACCGGGCCGAAGATCTCCTCGCGCGCGATCGTCATCTCGGGCCGGACGTCGTCGAAGACGGTCGGGGCCATGTAGAACCCGGTCGCCCACTCACCGCCGAGCCGTTCCCCGCCCGCGACAAGACGGGCGCCCTCGTCGCGACCCCGCGCGACGTAGCCGAGGACCCGGTCGAGCTGCCGCTGCGAGACCATCGGTCCGAGCTGGGTCGCCTCGTCGAGCGGCGACCCCACCCGGAGCGCGGCCGCCCGTTCGAGGATCCCGTCCAGGAACGAGTCGTGGATGGAGCGCTCGACGAGGAGGCGCGACCCGGCCGTGCACGACTGGCCGGCGTACAGGAAGATCCCGACCGCCACCGCGTCCATCGCCTTGTCCAGGTTGGCGTCCGGGAACACGACGACCGGCGCCTTGCCGCCACCCTCGAGCGACATCCGCTTGAAGGTCCGCGACCCGAGCTCCGCGAGCCGGCGCGCGACCTCGCTGCTGCCGGTGAAGCTGATCTTGTCGACGCGCGGGTCGGCGGCGAGCGCCTCGCCCAGCACGACCCCGTCGCCGACGACGCCGTTCGCCACGCCCGGTGGCAGCTCCGGGATCCGCTCGAGGAGCTCGAAGATCGCCATCGACGACGCCGGGGCGTCGCTCGCCGGCTTGAGGACGAAGGTGCAGCCGGCGGCGATCGCGGCGCCGATCTTGCGCAGGGGCAGATCGAGCGGGTCGTTCCAGGGGGTGATCAGGCCGCACACGCCGACCGGCTCCTTGAGGACGAGGTTGAGGAGGTGGTCGGGCGCCGTCGCGGTCACCTCGCCGCGGATGAGCCGGGCCGCGCCCGCGTAGTAGAGGACCCGGTCGATCGCCGGCTCGATCTCGCGCTCGCGGACGTACCGGATCGGCTTGCCCATCTCGCGCGCGATCAGCTCGGCGAGACGTGGGGCCTCGGACCGGAGGAGGTCCGCGAGCCGATGGAGGATCGCGGCCCGCTGACGCCCCGAGCTGCGCGGCCAGATGTCGTCATCGAAGGTCCGCCGGGCCGCGGCGATCGCGTCGTCGAGATCGGCGACCGCCGAACGCGGCGCGACCGCGACGAGCTCGCCGGTCGCCGGGTCGAAGCTCTCGAACGTCTCCGCGGACGCGGCCGGTCGCCACGCGCCACCGACGTAGTTCCGGACCTGGATCACGGTCGATGCGCGGGCGGTCATGCGCTCCTCCTGATGGCCTCGACGACGACCGCGGCGGCGCCGTCGAGCGCGTCCTCCTCGATCGTGAGCGGCGGGCAGATCCGGATCACGTTCTCGAAATGGCCGGAGACCCCGGCCAGCACCCCGCCGGCGAACGCGCGCCGGCGGATGGCCCCGGCGCGCTCCGCGTCGGGCGCGCGGCCGGCACGGTCCGCGACGATCTCGATCCCGATGAAGAGGCCGAGCCCGCGGACCTCGCCGACGATCGTGCATTCCGCCAGGTCCTCGACCAGGCGGTCACGCAGGCGTTCGCCCAGCGATGCGGCACGCTCCCACAGCCGTTCGCGGCGCATGACCTCGATCGCCGCCGCGCCGGCGGCGAGGTTCACGGCGTTGCCCATGAACGTCGACGTGTGGGTCCCGGCGGGCCAGTCGGCCATGAGGTCCGCCCGGCCGACGACGGCGGACACGGCCATCCCGCCGCCGATCCCCTTGCCGACCGTCATCAGGTCCGGCACGACGCCCCAGTGCTCCGCGGCCCACAGCCGCCCGGTGCGTCCGAAGCCGGACTGGATCTCGTCGAACACGAGGAGCGCGCCGTGGCGATCGCACAGGGCTCGTACCCCTTCCAGGAACCCGCCAGGAGGCACGACGATCCCGCCGTTCCCCTGCACGGGCTCGAGGAGCACCGCGGCCACGGGCCCGATGCCGGAGGCCGGTCCGGAAAGCGCGTTCTCGAGGAGCGCGAGCGCCTGCCCTGCGACGTCCGCGTCGGCACCGAGGGGCCATCGATAGCGGTACGGGAACGGCAGGAAGTGCGCCTCCGGATCGCGCCCGAGCCGGACGCGGGTCGCCGTCTTCGCGTTGACGCCCAGGACGGCGCCGGACCGCCCGAAGTAGCCGCCGGAGAACGCGACGATCTCGCGCCGACCCGTCGCCGTGCGCGCCAGCTTGAGGGCCGTGTCGTTGGCGTCCGAGCCGCTGATCCCGAGCAGGACCCGGTCCAG
>JBFKVO010000238.1:0-3070 GCA_041639095.1 Candidatus Limnocylindrales bacterium
CGAGATCCTCGTCGCCGACGACGGGTCGCCCCAGGCCGCAAAGGCGCGTGGGCTCGTCGAGACCTGGTCCTCCCTCGCCGACGTGCCCGTCGCCGTCCTCTCGGTGGCCGAGGTCGCCGGGCCGTGGATCGTCGGGGTCGCGCCCACGATGTACGAAGACGTGATCACCGCGCATGCGGCGGATGTCAAGGCCGCACGCGAGCAGGCCGCCGCGATCGCGCGCGCCGGCGCCGAACGCCTCGGAGAGGCCGGGCGCCGAGCGGAGGCGATGACCGCCGAGGGCGATGCCGCCCACCGGCTCCTCGAGACCGCCGAGTCTCGGGGGACGGGGCTCATCGTCCTCGGCTCGCGGGGCCGCACCGGCGTGACCCGCGCCGTCCTCGGCTCGGTGGCGCGCAACGTGCTGCACCACGCTCGCTGCTCGGTGCTCATCGTCCACTGACAGCGGGCGGATCGAGGGTCCCGGGGACGGGCAGAGGCGTCAGCCGCGGTCGATCGCGACCTCGTGCACGACACCGTCGACGATCCGCCACGCGCGGAGGCTCTCGGCACCCGTCGCCGGGTCCGCCTCGTCCGCATCGAGCGAGACGAGGATGTACAGGGCATCCGGGTAGAACGCC
Organism: Candidatus Limnocylindrales bacterium; assembly: GCA_041639095.1. Lineage (GTDB taxonomy): Bacteria > Chloroflexota > Limnocylindria > Limnocylindrales > CSP1-4 > CAKKPP01. The sequence goes on from JBFKVO010000238.1 coordinate 621, forward strand.
TGGCGGATGTCGGTCGGCGACGGGCGCGCCGGCGTGTGCGTGTGCGAGTGGACGATCCCCCAGAAGACCGTGTCGGCCTCGTCCGTCTCGATCGTGAGGCGGAGCAGGTCGTCGGGGTGGATCTCGTACAGGTACGGCGATGCGGCCAGGTTCCGCAGGGGCTCGTAGCGCAGGGCGACGCCGCCCTCGCCAGCCGCTCGGTCGCCGATGATCAGCCCGCACGACTCGTTCGGGTCCTCGGCGCGCGCCTGGGCGACGATCGCGGCCCGGATCGCGTCCGGGACGACGACGCGCGCCGGCCCGGGATGGTCGGGCGTCGCGCCCGTCGACACCTTGGCGCCCGCTGCCGCGGTGGCGCCGTCCCCTTCGCCGGAGCCCTCACTGCCGGCGCTCACCACCAGTTCACGCCGCCCTCGAGCGCCTCCTCCATCTCGTCGAGGTCGCCGCTGAACGTGCCCGCCGACAGGTACTTCCAGCCACCGTCGGGGAGGAGCGCGACGATCGTCCCGCGCTCCATCGTGGCCGCCACCCGTGCCGCCGTCACGAGCACCGCGCCGCACGACGGCCCGGCGAAGATCCCCTCGCGGAAGACGAGCTCGCGCAGGGCCGCGATCGCGTCGCGGTTCGAGACGAGGAACTTCGCGTCGAGCAGGGCCGGATCGAGGATCTCGGGCACGAATCCCTCGTCGAGCGAGCGGAGGCCCTGGACGTTCTCACCCGGGAGCGGCTCGGCGGCCACGACGCGCACGCCCGGCTTGTGCTCGCGCAGGTAGCGCGACACGCCCATGAGCGTGCCGCTCGTCCCGAGGCCGGCGACGAACACGTCGATCTCGGGGCAGTCGGCGAGGATCTCCGGCGCGGTCGTCTCGTAGTGGGCGCGCGGGTTCGCCGGGTTGCCGTACTGGTAGGGCATGACGAAGCGCGGGTCCTTCGCGACGAGGTGCTTCGCGAGCGCGATCGCGCCGTTCGAGCCCTGGTCGCCGGGCGAGTCGATGACCTCCGCCCCGAAGAGCGCCGCCAGCTGGCGCCGCTCCATCGTCACGTTGTCGGGCATGACGAGCGCGACGCGGTACCCCTTCCGCCGCCCGATCATCGCGAGCGCGATCCCGGTGTTGCCCGACGTCGGCTCGAGGATGATCGAGTCCTCGCGGAGCAGCCCGCGCGCCTCGAGGTCCTCGACGAGGTACTTCGCGACGCGGTCCTTCACCGAGCCGGTCGGGTTCAGCATCTCGAGCTTCGCGAAGATCCGGACCTCGGGCTTCGGCGACATCCGGGAGATCTCGACGAGCGGCGTGTGGCCGATCGCGTCGAGGATGTCGTCGTACCGACCGCCGTGCGGGCCGGCAGGATGGTCGTGTGGCTCGGACGCGCGGAGCGCACCCATCGTCAGCCGCCGGCCATCGCCGGCAGGATGCGGACCTCATCGTGGGCGGCGACCGCGGTCTCGAGCCCCTCGAGGTAGCGGACGTCCTGGCCGTTCACGTAGACGTTGACGAAGCGATTCAGTTCGCCCTCGGGCGTGAACAGCTGGGCGCCGACCGACGGGTGGGCCGCGGCGAGTGCGCGGACGAGCTCGCCGACCGTGGCACCCTCGAGCTCCAGCTGCTTGGCGCCGCCTGCGGCCGCGCGGAGCACCTGCGGGATCCAGACCCGGCTCACGCTCCCACCTCCGGGCCGGCGTCCGAGCCGGCCATTCCGCCGAGCACGAACGGCTCGCCACCGAAGGCCGGGACCGGCAGTGGCGTGCCGGCCTCGCGTGCGGCGACGGCCGCGTCCGAGCAGACCGGGCACTCGGGGTCGCGCCGGAGGCGGAGCTCGGTGAAGCTCGCGTCGAGGGCGTCGAACAACAGGAGCCGGCCGGCGAGCGTGTCGCCGATGCCGAGCAGCACCTTGATCACCTCGTTCGCCTGGAGGAGGCCCATGATGCCGGGCACCACCCCGAGCACCCCGGCCACCGAGCAACCCGGGGCGAGCTCGGGCGGCGGCGGCGTCGGATACAGGCAGCGGTAGCAGGGGCCCTCGTACGGGATGAACGTCGTCAACTGGCCCTCGAAGCGGAACACCGACGCATGGACGACCGGGATGCGCAAGGCGACCGCCGCGTCGTTGAGCGTGTAGCGGGTCTCGAACGTGTCGGTGCCATCCACGATCACGTCGTAGCCGGCGATGACCCGCTCGACGTTCGTCCCGGTCAGCATCTCGTCGTGGAGCAGGACCTTCACGTCGGGGTTGAGGCCGTTGATCGTGCGCTTCGCCGATTCGGTCTTCTTCTCGCCGACCCGGTCGTTGGCATGGATGACCTGGCGCTGGAGGTTGGACAGATCGACCACGTCGAAGTCGATGATCCCGATCGTGCCCACCCCCGCGGCCGCGAGATAGAGCGCGGCCGGCGAGCCCAGGCCCCCGGCCCCGATGAGGAGCACCTTCGAGCCGAGCAGCTTCGACTGGCC
>JBFKVO010000239.1:0-3070 GCA_041639095.1 Candidatus Limnocylindrales bacterium
CCTCGGTCCCGTCCCGAAGATCCTCTGGGGGCCGGTGGTCGGCGACGAGCTCGACGAGGAGAACCGGATCACCCAGGCGCTGAACTGCCTCCTCGTCGAGACGCCCGCGGGGCGCGTGCTCGTCGAGACCGGCATCGGTGAGCGGGTGACCGACAAGCTGCGCGCGGCGCGCCGGTACGAAGGCGATCCGATCGTCCCCGCCCTCCGGACCGCGGGGTTCGACCCGGCCACTGTGGACATCGTGGCGATGAGCCACCTCCACTTCGATCACGCGGGCGGCCTGCTCCTTGCGGACGGGACCCGGGCGTTCCCGCGGGCGACGATCGTCGCCCAGCAGTCGGAGTGGGAGATCGCGCTCGGCACGAACTCGCGGATCGCCGCCAGCTACGACCAGCCCGAACTCCGGCTCGTGCGCGACTGGGGGGCCGAGGGCTGGGCGACCGGCGAGCGCGAGCTGTTGCCCGGCGTGTCGGTCATCCCGACCGGTGGCCATTCGGCCGGCCACCAGGCGATCGTCGTCCGGGGTGGGGGAGGCTCCGGTCGGACGCTCGTGTTCTTCGGCGACCTGTGCATGCGGCCGTGGAGCGCGAACCCGCGCTGGGTCACCGCCTGGGACGACTTCCCGCTCGACAGCGTCGCGATGAAACACGAGCTCTTCGCCCGCGCGGCGGACGAGCGCTGGATCGTCGCGCTGTCGCATGCTCGCCACGACCCGATCGGCACGCTCGTGCCCGACCGCGACCGCTTCCGGTACGAGCCGCGCTGATGCGCCGGAGCTGGCTGGAGGTCGTCCATGGCGTCGTGGACCGCCTCCCGGGACCGCGCTGGGCTGCGTACCTCGGGATCTTCGCGGTCACGACCGCGGCCTCGGTCGCCGCTGCGATCGTCGATGGCCTGGAGCCCGTCCCGTCGGTCAGTCCCGGACTCGTCGCGTCGTTCGTCATCGGCATCGGCATGCTGTGGGCGATCCATTCGCTGGGGGACGCCGCGGTCCGCGCCCTCGACGGCCTCGCGCCGCTGCTGACCGTCGACGACACGGTGCGGGAGGGGCTCGCCCGGGACCTGACGCGGACGCCGCCGTCCTGGGCGCTCATCGCGCTCGTGGCCGGCACGCTGGGCGGACTCGAGAGTGTCCTGACGACGCCGGAGAGCTGGGGCCTCCCGCGCGACGGCGCGGCGGCCACGCTCGCGGTCGGCCTCGTCCTTGGTCCCTTCAACACGACGATGTTGGCCGCATTCGCCGCCCGGCTCCTCCACCAGGTCCGTGTCATCAGGCGGATCCACGCGCGCGCGGTACGGATCGACCTCCGCCGCCTCGAGCCGACGTACGAATTCGCCGCCTTCACCGCCCGTGCGACTGTCACCTATCTCGCGATCGGCATCGGGGGACTCGTGCTCGTGGCCTTCATCCTCGGCGGCTTCTTCACGCCGGTCGCGAGCGATCTCGTGTTGTTCGGCGCGATGATCGCCGTGTCGGTCTTCAGTTTCGTCGCCCGACCCTCGGTCTCCATGCGCGGATCTCGGCGGCAAAGGACGAGCGGCTCGGCGCCGTCCACGCCGACCAGGCGATGGTCCAGGCCGAGTTCTCACGACGCGTCGCGGGGGGCGATCTCGAGGGAGCCGGCCGGCTGGGCGACGCGCTGGCCGCGGCGACGGCCATCGCCGACGCAGCGTCCCGGATCCCGACGTGGCCCTGGCGGCCGGAGACGCTGCGGGCGTTCGTCAGCGCCGTGCTGTTGCCGATCGCGCTGTGGGTGGCGGTCACGGTACTCGAGCGCGCCTTCGGCGCGTAGGAGACAGGTGGGCCGTTCCCGGCCGCGCCTGAGCCGCGCCGGGGTCAGGGAGCCGGCGAGGCGTCGGGCGAGGGCTCCGGCGACGGGCTTGCCTCTGGCGAGGGACTTGCATCGGGCGCCGGAGTGGGCGTGGCGTCCGGCTCGACCGCCTCCGGGACACGGCCGAGCAGCGCCTGCCAGGCGATGTCGAGGTCGGCACTTGCCACCACCGGGAAGTCCGGCAGTGCGGCCAGCGTGCGGTCGAGGCGATCGATCGCCGCCGCGATGACCGCGGCGTCCGTGGCGGTCCCCGTGCCGCGCAGGTCGGCGAGCACCTCGCGGGCGGCGGCCACGTCCTGCTCGGCGAGCCCGAAGTTCGACTGGTAGAGGAATAGCCTGGCTCGCGACATGAGCTCCATCGCACGGAGGATCTCGAGCCGGCGCCCGACGTCCGCCTGGGTCCGCTCGTCCGCTTCGCCGAGACCCGCGGCGATCCGGTCGAGCTCGTCGATCCGTCGTGCGTGCTCGGCGAATCGCGTATCCGCTTCGCCGAGGCCTGCCTCGAGCCCGGCGTTCGCATCGCGCAGCTCCCCGACCTCGCGCTCCAGGTCGGCGATCCGGGCGCGGAGGGTGCCGACATCGGCCGTGTTCGTCTGGATCGGCGCGATGACCCGGTCGTACACGACCGGCCACCCGTAGTAGATCCCTGCGCCGATCGCGACGACGACCGCGAGGAGGACGACGAGGCGGACGACGAATCGAACGACACGCCCGACGCCGCCCGGCCGGGCCGGTTCCGGACGCGCCGCGACGGGCGACTCTGAGCTCGCCGCGGGCGCCAGCGGTTCTGGCGTCGCCGCGGGCTCCGGAGCGGCGGCAGGCTCCGGTGTTGCGGCGGCCTTCTTCGTGGCATCCGCGCGGGGCGCCGATGAGGTCGAGGCGTCTCCCGGGGCGGCGTCGGACGGGGTCTTCGAGGTTCGGCGGGTCGACATGGGCAAGAGTCTCCCGATCGGGACGCAGCGGCTGCGTGACGCGCGCCATCACGTGCGGCGGACGGCGGGGTCATGACGCTCCAGCGCGCGTTCGGCGCCGGCGTCGAGGTCGAGGCAGCCTAGCACGCCCTGCGGACGACGGCTGCCGGCGATCCGCGTTCGGCCCAACGTGATCGATGGGCTGGATTCGAGAGAAGGGGTGCGCTTCAATACGAACGGGCTCGCTCGCCTCGCTCCGCGTCCTCGGGGAGGGCAGATGGACTGGCTGTCGTGGGTGGGACTGGCGATGGTGATCCTCGCCGTCGC
>JBFKVO010000240.1:0-3041 GCA_041639095.1 Candidatus Limnocylindrales bacterium
CCCTGCGCGAGGTGCGCGGCGACCTTCCCGACGGTGCGGGCTGGCGGATCGAGATGGTCAACCAGGTCCCGCTCGCGCGCGGGCTGGGCTCGAGCGCTGCCGCGACGATCGGCGGCCTCGTCGCCGGCAACGCGCTCCTCGGCGATCCGCTCGACCAGGCGGCGATCCTCCGGCTCGCGACCGCCATCGAGGGGCACCCCGACAACGCCGCGGCCGCGCTGCTCGGCGGCTTCGTCGTCAGCGCCGTGATCGACGACGACCACGTCGAGGCCATCCGCTTCGATGCCCCGCGCGACCTGCGTGCGGTGCTGTTCGTGCCCGAGCTGCGCCTCTCGACGCCCGACATGCGCGCGGCGCTCCCGCCGACCGTCCCCCACGCGGATGCCGTCGCGAACCTCGGACGGGTGGCGATCGGCGTCGCGGGCATCGCGACCCGCCGATACGACCTCCTCGGCCAGATGACGGTGGACCGGCTCCATGAGCCGTATCGCGCGAAGGTCTACCCGGCGCTGCCGCGGATGGTCGAGGCAGCGCGGGCGGCCGGGGCGCTCGGCGCGTGTCTCTCGGGTGCCGGCTCCACGATCGTCGCGTTCGTGGACACGGTCTCGGCCGTCGCCCGGATCGAGGCGGCATTCCGGGCCGCGGCGGCGGACACCGACCTCGATGGCCGCGTGACGGTCGTCACGCCGCGGAACGCCGGCGCGAAGGTGACCAGGAAGACCTGACGGCCCGCGACCTCAGGGCGCGATGAAGCCGAGGACCTCGTCCCACGCCGCCGCCGAGGCATCCGCGAAGTCGGCCGCCTTGCGGTCGAAGAACGAGTGCGGGGCGCCCGGGTAGGTGACGATCCGGTGCTCGACGCCGGCGCGCCCGAGGGCCGCATCGTAGGCGGCGATCGCGTCGGCCGGGATCGACGGGTCGTCGCCGCCGAAGAGGCCGAGGACACGCGACCCCATCCGCTCGACGACCTCGATCGGCGCCGGGACATCGTTGCGGCCCGGGCCGACGGGCGGCCCGTAGAAGCCGACGACGCCGTCGAACGCGAGGCCGAGCGAGCCGGCGACGAAGGACAGCCGGCCGCCGAAGCAGAACCCGATCGTGAACAGGCGGACCGGCGCGGGCCCGGCATCGACGCGCCGCAGCTCGGCAGCGGCCGCCGCGATGTCGGCGGCCAGCCCCGAGAACGTCGTCCGCCCGACGTGGGGCATGATCTCGAAGTCGGCCGGGCGGGGCGCGAGCCCGGCGGTCCGCCCGAAGTAGTCGATCGCGACCGCCACGACCCCGCGCTCCGCGAAGCGGGTCGCGAGCTCTTCGTAGAACGGGTGGAGCCCGCGCACGTCGGGGAGGATGACGATCCCGGCGTCGCCCGGCGCCGACGGGACGGCGCGGAACGCGGAGAGCCGTGTCCCGTCGGCGCTCGTCAGCACGATCCGCTCCGTGTCGAGAGCGCCGCCCGCGATCGGCGGGATGGGCGGCCGGCTGTCATGGTCGAAGCACATCGCTGGGTCCCTCCGGGCGAAGGCTTCGAATCCTACTCGGCGGCCGACTCGGGCCCCGCGTCACCTCGGTCGCCCGATCAGGGGATCGGAGGGCCGCTGCTAGAATGCCGCGCGTCATGACGACCCCCCTGTTCGTACAGAAGTACGGCGGCTCGTCCGTCGCGAACGCGGAGCGGATCCGCAGCGTCGCCGCGCGGATCGCGCGCACGCGCGCGGCCGGCAACGATCTCGTCGTCGTCGTGAGCGCGATGGGCGACACGACCGACGAACTCCTCGCGCTCGCGGCCGCCGTGAGCGAGGACCCGGATCCGCGCGAGATGGACATGCTCCTCGCGACCGGCGAGCACCAGAGCGCGACCCTGCTGTCGATGGCGCTCCACGCGCTGGGCGTCCCGGCGATCGCGCTGACCGGGGCCCAGGCCGGCATCACGACCGACGGCCGCTACGGCCGCGCCCGGATCTCGGCCGTCGAGCCGCGCCGCGTCCGCCAGGAGGTGAGCGAGGGCAAGGTCGTCATCGTCGCCGGGTTCCAGGGGCGGAGCGGGATCGGCGCGGCGGGCGACGGCTACGACCTCGACGAGACGACGACGCTCGGCCGTGGCGGCTCGGACACGACCGCCGTCGCGCTCGCGGCGGCCCTCCGCGCCGACCGCTGCCAGATCTACACCGACGTGACCGGCATCCATACCGCCGACCCGCGGCTCGTCCCGTCGGCGCGTCACCTGCCGGTGATCGGCTACGAGGAGATGCTCGAGCTCGCCCACCAGGGCGCCCAGGTCATGCAGGTGCGCGCGGTCGAGCTCGGCTGGGTCAACGGCGTCGTCATCGAGGTCCTGAGCTCGCTCGTGGACGCGCCGGGTACCCTGATCAGGGAGGATCCGCTCGTGGAGCAGCGCAACAAGGTCCGCGGCCTCGCGCACGACCGCAACGTGGCGAAGGTGACGCTCGTCGCCGTGCCCGACCGGCCGGGGGTCGCGCGCGCCGTCTTCGAGCCGCTCGCGGAGGCGGGGATCAACGTCGACATGATCGTCCAGAACGTCGGCCACGGCGGCGAGACCGACCTGTCGTTCACGGTCCCGCGCGTCGAGCTGGCACGGGCGAAGCGGACGCTCGAACCCGTCGTCCGCGACCTCGGTGCCCGGGAGCTGACGACCGACGCCTCGGTCGCGAAGGTCTCGATCGTCGGCGCGGGCCTTCACAACGCGCCGGGCTACGCCGCGCGGATGTTCGGGACGCTCGCCGACGGCGGCGTGAACATCGAGATGATCTCGACGTCCGAGGTGCGGATCACGTGCATGATCGCGGAGGCCGACCTCGAGGCGGCCGTGCGGGCACTCCACGGCGCGTTCGAGCTCGAGCAGCCGGACCCGGTCGACGCGGCGGCGGTGGGCTGAGGGTGCCGGCGACGGGCACGAGGGCGATGGGCCCGGGGACCTCGGGGCCGGAGGCCGGTCGCGCGTTCCTGTCGCGCGAGGAGCGCTTCGCCGCGATCGGGTCGACGAACGACGTCGTCCGCGCCTGGCTCGCCGACGGGACGCCGGA
>JBFKVO010000241.1:0-3037 GCA_041639095.1 Candidatus Limnocylindrales bacterium
GATGCGGTCCGGCGGCAGACCCACGGCGGCGAGGGCGCGATCGCTCGGGAGGGCCTGGCTCGGCAGGAGCGGGGTCGCCGCCCGTCCGGTCAGTCGGAGTCCGAGCCACTCCCACGTGTTGAGGTACCAGCGTGTCCGCGCGGCGACCGACGGCTCGTGGCGCTCGACCCATAGCCCGGCCGGCGCGACGCCGAGGGCGGGTCCGAGGGTCCCCGTCGCGGCCTCGAGCTCGGCGAGCTCTGCCGCCGGTCGCTGGTCCAGCCACGTGAGCGCGGGGCGGAGCGGACGCCCGGCATCGTCGACGGCCGCGGTGGTCGGCCCGTGCCCGTCCACCACGATCGCGAGGACCTCGGTGTCGGGGCGGGCGGCGCGGAGCGCCAGCGCGACCTCGGCCGTCGCCGTCCACCAGCTCTCGACGTCCTGCTCGGCTCGCCCGGTGTGGGCGTCGACATCGATCGGGCAGCGAGCCCGGGCCAGGGCCTGGACCTCTCCGTCGAGCGTGACGAGGCCACCCTTCGCGTCCGTCGTGCCGAGATCGATCGCCAGGATGGCGGCGCCGGGACGCATCGTGGTTCGCTTCCGCCGGATCCGCGTCAGCCAGCCGCGCCGGACGGGGTCGTCCCCGCGTCCGCTCGCGGCACCGCAGCCCCTGCCGCGTAGCCGCGGCTCGCGTCGTCGAGCTCGACCACGGCCTCGGCCGTCCGGATGTCCGTCACGAGGACGTTCACGACGCCGGCCCGCAGGGCACCGAGGACCGGTCGCACCTTGCTGGCTCCCCCGGCGACACCCAGGGCGACGGGGACGCGTCGGAGCTCGCGGGCGTCGAACGCGATCACCCGGTCGCGCAGCGCGTCCCCCAGGAAGCGCCCGTCGATGTCGTACGGCGCGATGAGCACCTCGCCGACGGCGCCGGCGGCGTCGATCTCGCGGACGACATCCTCGCCGAACGTCGCGGGGCTCCAGATCCGGGCGCCGATCCCGAACAGGGCGACGTCGAGGCGCTCCCAGAGCGCGAGGATCGCCTGGACGCCGGCGTGTGCATAGAGCGAGCGCTTCGTCGCCGCGTCGTCGACGAGCCCGGGGGCGAGGAGACCGTGCGGGCTCGCGGCGAGCGCCTCGGCCACCCGCCGGAACGGCTCGCGCGCGGGACCGGTCGTCCAGTAGCCGCCGCAGAGGGGGACGATCGTCGCGGCCACGGGCGTGGTCAGCTCGAGGAGCGCGTCCGCGGTCGCGGACACCGACGCCCCATCGCCGACCCCGACGACCGCCCCGTCGCGGACGACCGAGCGGACCACCTGCGCGGCGAGCCGGGCGACGATCCGGCGCTGCAGCTCCTCCGGCCCGGCAAGGCTCGGCGCCATGTGGACGGCGCGCAGCCCGAATCGCTGTCGGAGCACCTCGCCCGCGGGACTGTCGTCGCTCGTCCGATCGACGATCCGGATCTCGACGATCCCCTCCTCGCGAGCGCGCTTGAGGAGGCGCGACACCTGGGGACGGGTCACGCCGAGGAGCTCGGCGATCCGGTTCTGGGTCTCGCCGAGCTCGTAGTACAGGCGGCTCGCCCGAACGAGGGTCTCGAAGTCACTCATCGCATGCCCCTCCCGCCCGCCGGGTCCACTCCGGGCACTCCCGTCGCCACCGGTCGGCACATCTGCACCGTGCAGATGTGCCGCATCATCGCGACAGCTCCCGATCCTGTCAACCGACCGGGTCCGGCCGCGCTCGCTGATCGCCCCGGTAGACTCGCGCGATGCACGAGGACCACTTCGGGGAATCCGTGGCTGCGCGGTATGACGAATCGACGGCGAGCCTGTCCACGCCCGAGGTCGTCGATCCGGTCGTCGACCTCCTCGCCGAGCTCACCGGCGACGGCGCCGCGCTCGAGCTCGGCATCGGAACCGGGCGCATCGCGCTGCCGCTCGCCGCACGCGGTGTCCGTGTGCACGGGATCGACCTGTCGCCCGCGATGCTCGCACGCCTGCGCGCAAAGCCCGGCGCCGACGCGATCGGGGTCACGGTCGGCGACTTCGCCGCCACGCGCGTGGACGGGACGTTCGCGCTCGTCTATGTCGTGTTCAATACGATCGGGAATCTCGTCAGCCAGGAGGCGCAGGTCGCCTGCTTCCGGAACGCCGCCGATCATCTTCGGCCCGGCGGCCGCTTCCTCGTCGAGGTCGTGGTGCCGGAATTGCGCGCGCTGCCGCCCGGCGAACGAGCGCGAGTCTTCCAGATCGGAGACGGCCGCTGGGGCATCGACGAGTACGACGTGGTCAGCCAGCGGCTCGTGTCCCACCACTTCCGGGAGGTCGACGGGAAGATCCGGCGCTCGTCGGTGCCGTTCCGCTACGTCTGGCCCGCCGAGCTCGACCTCATGGCGCAGCTGGCGGGGATGCGCCTGGAAGCCCGCTGGGGCGGCTGGAAGCGGGAGCCGTTCACGGCCGAGAGCCGCATGCACGTGTCCGTCTGGGAGAAGCGCGCGGGCGGCGACCGCTAGGACTCAGTCGCGCGCGCCGGCCATGGCGTGCTGGGCGGCGGCGCGGTCGGCCGGATCGAGCGCGGGACCGAGGGCGATCGCGCGCCCCAGCAGGTTGCGTCCACCGAGGTCGTCGCCCACGGCGAGGCGGATGACACCGGCGTGGTAGAGGATCCGCGCGTCGGCCGTGCCGCTCGCAAGGACGTCCTCGATGGCCGTCGCCGCTTCGACGAGGCGTCCGAGCCGGAAGTGCGCCCAGGCGACGAGGTCGAGACCGGCTTGATCGGGCCGCACCTCGGCCGCCGCGAGTGCACGGACCAGCAGGGCGTGGGTCGCGCCGCCGTGGTCGAGCTCGAACAGCAGCAGCTGGCGGTCGTAGACGGCGCCGGTCAGGTCTGTGAGCGTGCCGATCGCATCGACGGTGGCGTACGCGTCCGCGGCGGCGGCCGCGTCGCCCGGCCCGTCGCGCAGGACGAGCAGGTCGCCGAGGAGCGCGAGCGGCTCCGGCTGGGGGGCGATCGCGACGGCCCGCTCGAGCCCGGCGATCGCGGCGTCGAGGTGCCC
>JBFKVO010000242.1:0-3025 GCA_041639095.1 Candidatus Limnocylindrales bacterium
AAGGCCGACTTCGTGAAGACGTCGACCGGGTTCGCCCCGAGCGGGGCGACCCACGAGGATCTCGCCCTCATGCGCCGCACGGTGAGCCCGCACGTCCAGGTGAAGGCCGCCGGCGGCGTGCGGACCCTCGACGGGCTCATCGCCGTGATGAAGCTCGGCGTCACGCGGATCGGGGCGACCCAGACCGGGCCGATCCTCGACGAGGCGCGGGCGCGCCTCGCCGGCGAGACGGCCGCGGCAGCGCCGGCCGGCGATGCCGGGGCCTACTGATGGCCCGCACATGACATCCGACGTCCCGGACACGCCGTCCCCGACCGGCGCGACACGCTGGTTCGCGGCCGCCGCGACGGTCCTCGAGCGCGTCGCGGCCTCGCAGGCCGACGCGATCGAGGACGCGAGCCGGTGGTGCGCCGACGCGATCGCGGCCGGCGGGCTCGTCCACCTGTTCGGCACCGGGCACTCGCGGATCCCCGTCGAGGAGATGTTCCCGCGGTACGGCTCGTACCCGGGCTTCAACCCGATCGTCGAGCTGTCGATGACGTTCCACACCCAGGTCGTCGGCGCGAACGGCCAGCGCCAGGCGATGTTCATCGAGCGCGTCTCCGGCCTCGGCGAGGTGATCCTCTCGAACTTCCGGTTCGGATCGAAGGACGTGATGATCGTGTTCTCGGCCGGTGGCCGCTCGGCGGTCCCGATCGAGGTCGCGCGCGGCGCGCGGGCACGGGGGCTGCGGGTCGTCGCGGTGTCCTCCCTCGCCGCGTCGCGGAGCGCGCGCGCGCCAGGGGCGTCGGCGGTGGGTGCGGACGCGCCCGCCGGGCACCTCGCCGACGAAGCCGATCTCGTCATCGACCTGTGTACGCCCGAGGCGGACGCCCTGTGCGCGATCGACGGCTGGGAGGCCCCGGTCGGCCCCGGTTCCACGATCGCGGCCGTCGCGATCGTCAACGCGATCAAGGTCCGCACGGCCGAGCTGCTCGCGGAGCGCGGCATCGAGATGCCGGTCATCTCCCGTGCGTCGGTCGTCGGCGAGGCGCGCTCCGCGCGGCTGTTCGACGAGGCCTACGGCGAGCATGCGAGGCGGATCGCCGCGGCCATCGGCGGCCCGCCGACCGAGGGATAGGCCGGCGATGTCCCCGTCCGGCCCGACCCGCCACCTCGGGCTCGACCTGGGGGCGACGAACCTGAAGTGGGCGGTCGTCGCCCGCGACGGCGACGCGTGGGAGGCGCTCGACCGGGGGCAGGTCCCGACCGACATCGCCGGAGGCCCCGACGGGGTCGTCGCACAGCTCGCCAGCGTCGGCCGCGCCGCGATCGAGCGCTGGCCGGGCGTCGCGACGGCGGGGATCGGCGTGCCCGGCCTGTACGACCCGGCCGACGGATCGACGCGCTTCCTCGTGAACGTCCCCGGCGAGTGGGCGGGCCGGCCGGTCGCTGCACCCGTCGGTGCCGCCCTCGGCGTGCCGACGGTACTCGTCAACGACGCCCGTGCGTTCGGGCTCGCGGAGCTCCGGCTCGGGGCAGGGCGGGGGGCGCGCTCGATCGTCGGGCTCACGCTCGGGACGGGGATCGGTGGCGTCGTCGCCATCGACGGGACCGTGATCCAGGGGCACGACGGCACGGCCGGCGAGCTCGGCCACCAGACGATCGACCCGAACGGGCCGATGTGCGGCTGCGGCAACCGCGGCTGCCTCGAGGCGCACGCGCGCGCGGACCGGATCGCCGCGGCGTGCGGGACGGAGACCGCGGAAGCGGCCGTCGAGGCGGCCCGGGCCGGCGACGCGCGCGCGGTGGCGGGGCTCGAGGAGATCGGGCGTCTCCTCGGGATCGGGATCGCCAACGTCATCGTCATCCTGACCCCCGACCGCGTGGTCATCGGCGGCGGCATCGCGGCCGCCGCGGACCTCCTCCTTCCGGCGATCCGCGCCGAGCTCGAGCGGCGCGTGCTCGTGACGGCGCTCGATCGGGTCGAACTCGTCACGGCCCAGCTGGGGACGTGGGCCGGGGCGATCGGCGCGGCCGTCCACGGGGCCGAGGCAGCGGGACGCGTTTCGCGATGAGCGCATCCTCCGGCACGTTCCGTGGCCGTCTCGTGCTCAGCGACCGGGTCGAGCCGGGTGTCGTCCGCGTCGAGGACGGCACGATCGTCGCGATCGAGCCCGACCCGGGAGCCGCCGACGGCCCCGTCGTCGCCCCCGGCTTCGTCGACGTCCACGTCCACGGCTGGGGCGGCCACGACGCGATGGGCACGACCGCCGAGCTCGACGGGATGGCCCGGGCGCTCCTCGGCCGAGGGGTCACCTCGTTCCTGCCGACGGCCGTGACGGCCCCGCTCGCGGACCTGCGCGCGTTCGCCGACCGGGTCCGCGCCTGGATGCCCGCCTCGCCGGCCGACGGCGCCGACCCACTCGGCTTCGACCTCGAGGGTCCGTTCCTCGCCGAGGCCCGGCGCGGGGCGCACGACCCGGCGCATCTCCGCGCCCCGGCCGACGTCCCGCGCTCCGAGCTGGAACCGCTCCTCGACGGCCTCCGGGTGATGACCGTCGCGCCCGAGCTCGACGGCGCACCCGAGCTCATCGCCTGGCTGGCCGAGCACGGCGTCGTCGCGTCGCTCGGGCATAGCGCCGCGGACCTCGAGACCGGCCGTGCCGGGTTCGCCGCCGGTGCCCGCTCCACGACCCACCTCTTCAACGCGATGACGGGGATCCACCACCGGGCCCCGGGCCTGGCCGTCGCCGCCCTCGTCGAGGATGCCGCCTACGCGGAGCTCATCGCGGACACCCATCACGTCCACCCGGCGATCTGGCCGATCGTCGTCCGGACGAAGCCCGCCGGCCGGCTCCTCCTCGTGAGCGACGCGCTGCCGCTCGCCGGCACCACGGCCGGGAGCGGGCGGATCGGCGGCCTCGCGGTCGAGGTCCGCGACGGCCGTTGCGTCCTGGCCGGGACCGACACCCTCGCGGGATCGCTCATCGCGCTCGACAGCGCGGTCGCCAACCTCGTCGCGGCCGGGATGCCGCTCACCGTC
>JBFKVO010000243.1:0-3024 GCA_041639095.1 Candidatus Limnocylindrales bacterium
GGCGGTGATCATCACCCACGGACGGGCACGGCGGCGGATGGTCCGCTACGCGGTCGAGGTCGGCGCGGCGACGGCGCGGACGGGCGTGCCGCGGCTCATCGCCGACGCGCTCGCGGGAATGCCGGAGAGCGTCCCGGCCGCGGAGGCGCAGGAGGCCGTGGTGCCCGCGGAGGCCGACGAGACGCCGGCGTCGGCCACGGAGGCCGGGGCATGAGCGGGCCGACCCTGACCGTGGGCAACGAGGTCATCCGCGAGATGGCGCGCCTCGCCGCGCTCGAGATCCCGGGCGTCCTGCGCGTCGCGCGCACCGGCCCGATCTGGCGCTCCTGGTTCGGGGGCTCGCCGGTGCGCGTCCGGGTCCGCGAGGGCCGCGTGCACGTGAAGGTCTGGATCGTCGCGCGCCCCGGCCAGCCCCTTGCCGCGATCGCCCAGCAGGTGCGCGTCGCGGTGGGCGCGGCGGTCGTACGCCTGCTGGGGCTCGAGCTCGGCTCGGTCGGCGTGGTCGTCGACGGGGTCGGTGGCTGACCGGGCCCGGGGACCGCGGACCGGCCGGCGACTCGCGCTCGCCGCGATCTTCGAGGCGGACTTCGGGCAGCGGACCGCCGGTGCCGTCCTGGAGCGGCACGTCGCCGAGACCGAGGGGGATCCGATCGCGATCGAGCTGGCCCGGACGATCGTCGCCGCGGTCGTCGCGCATCGCGATCGGATCGACGCGGACATCGAGCGGATCGCCCCCCAATACCCGGTCGTCCAGCTCGCCCGGATGGACCGCGCCCTCCTCCGTTGCGCCCTTGGTGAGGTGCTACACTCGGCCACGCCGGCCCGGGTGGCGATCGCCGAGTGGGTCGAACTGGCACGGATCTACAGCGGAGACCCGATGCGCCGCCTGATGAACGGCGTCCTCGGGCGGATCTCAACGGAGTCGTCCGGCGCGGGCGCGTCGGCACCCAACCCCGAGGAGGGAGTCAGTGGCCACCACCTACGAGCGACTCAAGAAGCTCGTCGTCGAGCAGCTCGGCGTCGAGGATGACCAGGTCACGCCCGAGGCGTCGTTCGTCGACGACCTGAACGCGGACTCGCTCGACCTCGTCGAGCTCATCATGAGCCTCGAAGAGGAGTTCGGCACCGAGATCTCCGACGAGGACGCCGAGAAGATCCGTACGGTCCAGGACGCGGTCGACTACATCGACGAGCACTCGTCGTAGGTCGGCGCCCACGACCGACAGTCCGCCGCACGGAGCCGTGAGCCGGGTCGACGCGTTCATCGAGCAGCTCGGGCTCCCGGTCCGGGATCGGGACCTGATCCAGCAGGCGCTGACCCACAGCAGCTGGCAGCACGAGAACCGCGACGGCTCCCCTGGCCACAACGAGCGGCTCGAGCAGCTCGGCGACGCCGTCGTCAACCTCGCGATCTCCGAGGCGCTCTTCCAGCGCTATCCCGATGACGATGAGGGCGTCCTGTCCGCCCGCCGCGCGGCGATCGTCAGCACGATCGGCCTCGCCCGTCTCGCGGACCGCATCGACCTCGGTCGGCACATCCTCCTCGGCGAGGGCGAACGCCAGCAGCGCGCCCGCCTGCGCCCGTCGCTCCTCGCGTCCGCCTTCGAGGCGGTCGCCGGCGCGCTCCACCTCGACCTCGGCTGGGATGTCGCGCGCGACTGGGTCGTGACGCTCGCGGCACCCGAGATCGACCACGGCGCGCCGGCCCTCACCCTCAAGAGCCCGAAGAGCCGCCTCCAGGAGCACACGCAGCGGGTGGGCGGCCGGCGACCCTCCTACGAGCTCGTCGAGGCGACCGGACCCGATCACGACAAGCTGTTCGTGGTCCAGGTGACGATCGACGGCGAGGTCCTCGGGATCGGCGAGGGCCCGTCGCGCCGGACGGCCGAGAGCCAGGCCGCCACCCAGGCCCTGTCGGCGCTGGAGGCGGCGCAGGCGGCCGACGACGGGCCGGGACCCGAGACATCCGATGCGACACCCGGCGGCACGGAGGACGCTCGTTCGAACGGACCGACCGGTGCGCGTGCAGAGCCCGTCGGGACGACACCGCGCGGGACCGGCGCGTGACTGCGCCCGCTCGCCTTCTCGCGCTCCGGCTGCACGGGTTCAAGTCCTTCGCCGAGCGGACGAGCGTCGAGTTCGGGGCCGGGATCAGCGCGGTCGTCGGGCCGAACGGGTCCGGCAAGAGCAACCTCGCCGACGCCCTGCGCTGGGCCCTCGGGGAACAGGGGCGGGCGCTCCGCTCACGGAAGGCCGAGGACGTCATCTGGGCCGGATCCGAGCGCCGCGCCGCCCAGGGGATGGCCGACGTCACGCTCATCGTGGACAACGCCGACGGCCTCATCCCGGTCGAGTACCAGGTGCTGGAGCTCGGTCGGCGCCTGTTCCGCTCCGGCGAGAACGAGTACCTGCTGAACCGCCAGCGGATCCGTCTGCGCGACCTCGTCGATCTGCTCGATGGCGCGCACCTCGCCGACAACGCGTTCCTGTTCATCGGCCAGGGCATGGTCGACCAGGCGCTCGCGCTCCGCCCCGAGGAGCGGCGGCCCCTGTTCGAGGAGGTGGCGGGCGTACGCCGCCACGAGCGCCGCCGGCGCCGCGCCGAGGACCAGCTCGCCGAGTCGGGGGCCAACCTCGCGCGGGTCCAGGACATCCTCGCGGAGCTGCGGCCGCAGGTCCGCCGCCTCGCCGCCCAGGCGGAGCAGCAGACGACCCGACGGTCCGCGGGCGAGGAGCTGGCCGAGGCGCTCGTGCACGTCGCGCACGCCCGCTGGCACGAGGCGGCCCATCGCCTCGCCGAGGCCGAGGCGACCAAGACCAGAGCCTTCGCCCAGGTCGACGACGCGCTCGCGACCCAGGCCGCGGCCGAGGAGTCGGCGGCGGCCGTCGCGGCCACGCTCGAGGCACGCGCCGTTCGCGAGCGCGACCTCGCCGCGGCGCACGAGGCAGCCCGTGCGGCGCTCGTCGACCTCCGGCTCCAGGAAGCGCGACTCGCGGCGGAGGTCGGCGCCGCGGAGCGCGACC
>JBFKVO010000244.1:0-2995 GCA_041639095.1 Candidatus Limnocylindrales bacterium
ACGCCTCCGCCGCCGCCCAAACCGACCCCGGCGCCCACGCCCGAACCGACCCCGGCGCCCACGCCCGAACCGACCCCGACGCCCACGCCCGAACCGACCCCGACGCCCACGCCCGAACCGACCCCGACGCCCACGCCCGAACCGACGCCCCGTGCGACAGCGACGCCCGGGCTCGGCCTCGTCGACGTCTTCGCCATCGGTGGCGACGACGATGGCACGGGTGGTGCGGCATCGCTGGCGTCCGTCGATCTCGCCAGCGCGCTGCTCGCAGGTCTCGACGCCTTCGCGTGGGCCGTGCCCGGCCTCGCGCTCTCGGTGCCCGGTCTCATCGTGGTCCTCGCGATCGCAGCGCAGTCGCTCGGCGGCCTCGCGTGGCTGCCGGTCGTCCGCCGCAAGATCGGTTCGTTCGGGATCCGACCGCAGCGTCGAGGGTCGGCCGCGGGGTCCTGACAGACCAGGCCTCGTCCGGTGCCCCGCTGCACCGGACCTTCGTACCGTGTGATGGACGGCGACGAACCGATACGTTCCCCATCCGAGTCCCGTCCCAGAAGGGGGAGCGAAGACCACAGGTGCTGCGATCCGCGACGTCCCGCCGCCGCCCGGTGCTGCTGCTCCTCGTGTACGGCGCCGTGCTCGTCCTCGTCGGGATCACCGCGAGCGCGCAGGCGATCCTCGTCTCGTCGCACTTCTCGGCGACGGCCCTTGGCGCGATCGTCGACAGCGACGCGGCGACCGTCCGCAAGGTCGTCGCTGCCGACCTGCGCGCCGGCGACCTCGATCCGGCCTCGATCACGCCCCGTCGCGTCGCGACGCTCGAGGCGATGCTCGCCTCCCTCACAGAGCGTGAGGCGCTCGTCCGGGCGGAGCTGCGCGCCGCCGACGGGACGATCATCGCGGCCAGCGAACCCGGGCGGCACGGCGCGGCCGCACCCGCCGACGCGCGCTTCGACGCGGCGCTCCAGGGGACCGCGGGCGCCGAGGTCCTCGATGCGGACACGGCCGGCGCGGCCGGGCCCCTCGGCGTCGGTAGCGTCCTGCGCGAGGATCTTCCGCTCATGCTCGCGGACGGCAGCGTCCCGGCCGTGCTCGTCGTCTGGCGCGACGCGGCGCCGATCGTCGCCCGCCTCGACGACGTGCGTCGCGACGTCGTCCTCGTCACCGTCCTCGCCGCGTTCGTCGCCGCGGGCCTGCTGACCCTCATCTTCCGATCGGCGCAGGCGCGGATGGCCCGCCAGGGCGCGGCGCTCGTGGAGGCGTCGCGGACGGACGCGCTCACGGGCATGCTCAATCACGGGGCGCTCGTCGAAGAGCTTGCCGCCCGGATCGAGCGCGCGCGCGCCGCCGGCGGGTCGGTGGGCATCGCTCTCTTCGACCTCGACAACTTCCGGCTCCTGAACGACACCCACGGCCATGTCGTCGGCGACGAGGTCCTCGTCGCGGTCGCGGACACCGTGCGCGCGGGCGCACCGGCCGGGTCGGTCTGTGGTCGGTTCGGTCCCGACGAGTTCCTCGTCATCGGCGAGCCGGGCCGTGCCGAGGACCTCGTCCCGGCCATCGAGGCGATCCGCGAGTCGCTCGCCGAGCTTGCGGCAGCGGTCCCCGGCCAGGACCCGCTGCCGCTGTCGGTCAGTGGCGCGATCGCCCGCTACCCGGACGACGGCCAGTCGGCGAACCTCCTGCTCGCCGCCCTCGTCGCGACGCTCGAGGTCGCGTCGGGGAGCGGCGGCAACCAGGTCCACGTCGCGGGCGGCTCCGAGCCCTCCGAAGCGAGCGCCCCGTCGTCGTTCGACGTCTACCAGGGGCTCGTGTTCGCGATCGACACGAAGGATCGCTATACGAAGCGCCACTCCGAGGACGTCGCGCGCTACGCCCTCTTCATCGGCCGGCGGCTCGGGTTCGACGACGCCCAGCTCGAGACGATCCGGACCGCGGGCCTCCTCCACGACGTCGGCAAGATCGGCATCCCGGACGAGATCCTGCGC
This sequence comes from Candidatus Limnocylindrales bacterium, assembly GCA_041639095.1. GTDB lineage: Bacteria > Chloroflexota > Limnocylindria > Limnocylindrales > CSP1-4 > CAKKPP01. The sequence continues at coordinate 1,983 of JBFKVO010000244.1, forward strand.
AAGCCGAGCCGGCTGACGGCCGAGGAGGCGGACATCGTGAAGCAGCATGTCGCGCTCGGCGACATGATCGTCCGCGACCTGCCGGGCATCGACGACATCCGCCGCGCGATCCGCCATCATCACGAGCGCTGGGACGGCAACGGCTACCTCGACCGCCTCGCGCGCGACGAGATCCCGGAGATCGCGCGGATCCTTTCCGTCGCCGACACCTTCTCGGCGATGACGACGTCGCGGCCGTACCGCAAGGCCCTCGACATCCGGGAGGCGATCGCGCGGCTCGGCGACGCGGCGGGCAGCCAGCTCGACGAGCGGTTCGTCCGGGTGTTCCTCGAGGGTCTCGAGGCGGACGCCGAAGCACCACTTCCGGGCGTCACCCAGGCGCCGCTCTGGCGGCCACGGGTGCGGGTCGCCTGATGCGCCCTGCCGGAGCCTGGCTGGCGGGACCGCTCGGGCTGCTCCTGGCCATGGCGTCGGCCATCCCCGGCACGTCGCCCGGCGGACCGGCCACTGTCGCGGCCGCGCCCGTCAACCTGCCTCCCATCGCTCTCCCCGACGCATACACGACGCCCGCGAACACCGTCCTCAAGGTCGCGGCGCCGGGCGTCCTCGCGAACGACACCGATCCGGACGGCGACAAGCTCAAGGCGGTCCTTCAGGACGGCCCGGCGTTCGGAACGGTCGACCTCGAGAACAACGGCTCATTCACGTACACGCCGAAGGTCGGGTTCGTCGGGATCGACACGTTCACGTACTGCGCGCACGCCAACGGGTCCTGCTCGGCGGACACGCAGGTGACGATCACGGTAACGCTCCCACTGCCCACCCCGACGCCCACGCCGACCCCGACGCCGACCCCGACGCCGACCCCGACGCCGACCCTGCCGCTGCCGACGCTCCCGCCGCTGCCGACGCTCACGCCCACCCCGACCCCGACGCCGGCCCCGACGCCGGCCCCGACCCGGTCCCCGTCGCCGAGCCCGGACGCATCCCTCCCACCCGGGGCGACGCCCACG